>NZ_JBEXDZ010000004.1:0-116504 GCF_040606085.1 Streptomyces sp. NPDC005485
CGGCGCAGAAATTCAGCCCCTCCGGCGTTTGAGGAGCGGGGGTCCAGGGGCGGAGCCCCGGAAGACGGGAAGGGTAGGGGCGGAGGGGCGAAAACCCCGTAGGGCCCCTACCCCGTCATCTCCCACAGCAGCAGCTCCGCCGACCGACCCGCCACCGCCTCCAGATCCTTCGCGTCCGTGATGCGGGCCGCGTCGCCCGGCCCCAACTCCTCGCCGCCCAGGCGCACTTCACCCCGCACCACATGCACGTACACATACGCCCCGTCCGGCACCGCCGTCCGCTCCCCCGCCGTCAGGCGGCGTACGTGGAGCAGCGCGCCCGCCTCGGGGACGGCGTACGGCGTGGAGTCGGCGATTCCGTGGACGACCTCGTAGGACGGGTCACCGCCCGGCGAGAGCGGGGCCAGCCACATCTGGACGAAGGTCAGCGGCGCCGGACCCTCGTTGCGCTCGACGTGGCGGACACCGCCCGCGGCGCTGAGCCGCTGGACGTCACCGGGCCGCACGACGGACGCGTGGCCGGCGGAGTCGCGATGGGTGAGCTCGCCCTCGACCACCCACGTGACGATCTCGGTGTGACTGTGCGGGTGCTCGTCGAAGCCCGCGCTCGGCGCGAGCCGCTCCTCGTTGCAGGCGATCACCGCGCCGAAGCGGAGATTGTCCGGGTCGTAGTGCGGGCCGAAGGAGAAGGCGTGGAAGGAGGAGATCCCGGCCTCCGGGTCCCCTCCGCGGTAACGCGCGTCGGCGCGCCGGACGTCCATCACGCCCACCACCGTAGCCCCGCCGCCGTACCGTCCCGTCGCTTACTTGTGACCCGCCACCGCACACCTCCGTCCTGATAAGGCAGTCTTGTCCCGTGCCCGAACCCGAATCCAGCAACACCGCACCCCCGGCGCCCGCAGTCCACGCGCACACCGCGACGCTGAAGCGGCTGGAGAAGTCGTCCGGCAGTCTCGCCGCGCAGGCCATCGCGCGCATGGACGACACACTGCCGTGGTACCGGGCCATGCCCCCGGAGAACCGTTCCTGGATCGGGCTGGTCGCCCAGGCCGGAATCGCCGCGTTCACCGAGTGGTTCCGGCATCCCGACGCCCCCCAGGCGATCTCCACCGATGTCTTCGGTACCGCACCCCGCGAGCTGACCAGGGCGATCACCCTGCGGCAGACCGTCGAGATGGTGCGCACCACCATCGAGGTGATGGAGAGCGCCATCGACGAGGTGGCCGCTCCCGGCGACGAGTCCGTGCTGCGCGAGGCCCTTCTCGTGTACGCCCGCGAGATCGCCTTCGCCACCGCCCAGGTGTACGCGCAGGCCGCCGAGGCACGCGGTGCCTGGGACGCCCGCCTGGAGTCGCTCGTCGTGAACGCCGTCCTGAGCGGCGAGGCCGACGAGGGCGCCGTCAGCCGGGCCGCCGCCCTCGGCTGGAACTCGCCCGAGCATGTGTGCGTGGTGCTGGGTACGGCACCCGACGGTGACAGCGAGCTGACGGTCGAGGCGATCCGGCGGGCCGCACGGCACGCCAAGCTCCAGGTCCTCACCGGGGTGCTCGGGGACCGGCTCGTGGTGATCGCCGGTGGCAGCGACAACCCGATCGGTGTCGCCAAGTCCCTGATCGGGCCCTACGCGGCGGGAGCCGTGGTCGCGGGACCGATCGTGCCCGATCTGCTCGCCGCGACCCGCTCCGCGCAGGCCGCCGCCGCCGGACTGAAGGCGTGTTTCGCCTGGCAGGACGCTCCGCGCCCGGTCCTGGCGGACGATCTGCTGCCGGAGCGCGCGATCGCCGGGGATCCCTCGGCCCGCGAGCAGCTGGTGGAGGAGATCTACAGACCGCTGGAGGAAGCCGGGTCCGCTCTCCTGGAGACGCTGAGCGTCTATCTGGAGCAGGCGAGCAGTCTCGAAGGCGCCGCCCGGATGCTCTTCGTCCATCCCAACACCGTGCGCTACCGGCTCCGACGTGTGACTGACGTCACCGGCTGGTCGCCCTCGGATGTACGCTCCGCGTTCACGCTGCGGATCGCGCTGATCCTGGGGCGTCTGGCCGATGGAGATCCTCAGGCCTAGGCTTTTGTCGGGGGCCTACAATTCCCCCTCCTGTTCTTCGTCCCTGTCCCCACGGGCGGCCTGGGCCGTCCACAAGAGAGAGTGTGAGAGTGCTCGTACTCGTCGCTCCCGGCCAGGGCGCTCAGACGCCCGGCTTCCTGACTCCCTGGCTCGACCTCCCCGGTGCCGCCGACCGCGTCGCCGCGTGGTCCGACGCCATCGGGCTGGACCTTGCCCACTACGGCACGCAGGCCGACGCGGACGCGATCCGCGACACGGCCGTGGCGCAGCCCCTCCTCGTCGCGGCCGGACTGCTGTCCGCCGCCGCGCTGGGCGAGGTGGCCCCGGGTGCCGTCGCGGGCCACAGCGTGGGCGAGATCACCGCCGCCGTGTTCGCGGGAGTCCTCGACGACGCCACCGCGCTGCAGCTCGTCCGTACGCGCGGCCTGGCCATGGCCGAGGCCGCCGCGATCACGCAGACCGGCATGTCGGCGCTGCTCGGTGGCGACCCCGCGACGACGGTCCCGCACCTGGAGAAGCTCGGCCTGACGCCGGCGAACGTGAACGGCGCGGGCCAGATCGTGGCCGCGGGCACCCTGGCCCAGCTTGCCGCCCTTGAGGAGGACAAGCCGGAAGGGGTGCGCAAGGTCGTCGCGCTGAAGGTCGCGGGCGCGTTCCACACGCTCCACATGGCGCCCGCCGTGGAGACGCTGCAGAAGGCGGCGGCCGATCTGACGCCCGCCGACCCGAGGATCACGTACGTCTCCAACAAGGACGGCCGGGCGGTCGCCACCGGCGACGAGGTCGTCTCGCGCCTGGTCGGCCAGGTCGCCAACCCGGTCCGCTGGGACCTGTGCATGGAGACCTTCAAGGAACTCGGCGTGAGCGCGCTGATCGAGGTGTGCCCGGGCGGCACTCTGACCGGTCTCGCGCGGCGCGCTCTGCCCGGCGTGAAGACGCTGGCGCTGAAGACCCCCGACGACCTCGACGCGGCTCGCGAGCTCATCGCTGAGCACAGTGCCTGAGAAGGAGCCCGAGAGCATGTCGAAGATCAAGGCTAGGAAGGGCGCCCCGTACGCGCGCATCCTGGGCGTGGGCGGCTACCGTCCCGTCCGGGTCGTGCCGAACGAGGTGATCCTGGAGACGATCGACTCCTCCGACGAGTGGATCCGCTCGCGCTCCGGCATCGAGACCCGGCACTGGGCCTCCGACGAGGAGACCGTCGCCGCGATGTCGATCGAGGCGTCCGGCAAGGCCATCGCCGACGCCGGGATCAACGCGGACCAGATCGGCGCCGTGGTCGTCTCCACCGTCTCGCACTTCAGCCAGACCCCCGCGGTCGCCACCGAGATCGCCGACAAGCTCGGCACGAACAAGGCCGCGGCCTTCGACATCTCGGCCGGCTGCGCGGGCTTCGGCTACGGCCTCACGCTCGCCAAGGGCATGATCGTCGACGGTTCGGCGGAGTACGTCCTCGTCATCGGCGTCGAGCGGCTGTCCGACCTGACCGACCTGGAGGACCGCGCGACGGCCTTCCTGTTCGGTGACGGCGCGGGCGCGGTCGTCGTGGGCCCCTCGGACGAGCCGCACATCGGCCCCACCGTCTGGGGTTCCGAGGGCGACAAGTCGAACACGATCAAGCAGACCGTGCCGTGGGACGAGTTCGCGGCAGGCAGCGTCTCGACGCTGCCGCTCGACTCCAAGGGCGAGATCAAGTTTCCTGCCATCACGCAGGAGGGCCAGGCGGTGTTCCGCTGGGCCGTGTTCGAGATGGCGAAGGTCGCCAAGGAGGCGCTGGACGTCGCCGGGCTTTCGCCGGACGACCTGGACGTCTTCATTCCTCACCAGGCCAACGAGCGGATCATCGACTCGATGGTGAAGACCCTGAAACTGCCGGAGCACGTCACGGTCGCCCGCGACGTACGCACCACCGGCAACACGTCGGCAGCCTCGATTCCGCTCGCGATGGAGCGGCTTCTGGCGACCGGCGAGGCAAAGAGCGGCGACACCGCGCTCATCATCGGCTTCGGGGCGGGTCTCGTGTTCGCCGCCACGGTCGTTACCCTCCCCTAGGCACACCGTGCCGGATCGGTTTCCGGCCGGAGTACCGCCACACCCTCTGGATACACAAGAAGGAGCGCCTGTCATGGCCTTCACGCAGGAGCAGATCGTCGAAGGTCTCGCCGAGATCGTGAACGAGATCGCCGGGATCCCCACCGAGGACGTCCAGCTGGACAAGTCCTTCACCGACGACCTGGACGTCGACTCGCTGTCCATGGTCGAGGTCGTCGTCGCCGCCGAAGAGCGCTTCGAGGTCAAGATCCCGGACGACGACGTCAAGAACCTCAAGACCGTCGGCGACGCGACCGACTACATCCTCAAGCACCAGGCCTGATCTTTCCGGTCAGTCCGTTTGCCCCGCCACCCGGCGGTGGCGCCGCTGAATCCTCGGATCCGTTGGAGAAAGAATTCCCGTGAGCCCGACCAATCGCACCGTGGTCGTCACCGGTATCGGCGCAACCACACCGCTGGGTGGCGACGCAGCCTCTACCTGGGAGGGCCTGGTCGCCGGACGTTCCGGTGTCCGCCCCCTGGAGCAGGAGTGGGCCGCCGACCAGGCGGTCCGTATCGCGGCGCAGATCGCCGTGGAGCCGGGCGAGGTCATTCCGCGCCCGCAGGCCCGCCGCCTGGACCGCTCGGCGCAGTTCGCGCTGATCGCGGCCAAGGAGGCCTGGGCCGACGCCGGTTACACCGACAAGGCCGGGGCGGACAGCAGCATCGACCCGGACCGGCTCGGCGCGGTCATCGCCTCCGGCATCGGCGGCGTGACCACCCTGCTCGACCAGTACGACGTGCTCAAGGAGAAGGGCGTCCGCCGCGTCTCCCCGCACACCGTCCCCATGCTGATGCCGAACGGCCCCTCCGCCAACGTGGGCCTGGCCGTGGGCGCCCGCGCGGGCGTGCACACGCCGGTCTCCGCCTGTGCGTCGGGCGCCGAGGCCATCGGCTACGCCATCGAGATGATCCGCACGGGCCGCGCCGACGTCGTCGTCGCCGGTGGCACCGAGGCGGCCATCCACCCGCTGCCCATCGCCGCGTTCGGCAACATGATGGCGATGTCCAAGAACAACGACGACCCGCAGGGTGCCTCGCGCCCCTACGACGTCGCCCGTGACGGTTTCGTCCTCGGTGAGGGCGCCGGTGTCCTCGTCCTGGAGTCCGCCGAGCACGCCGCGCGGCGCGGCGCCCGCGTCTACGCGGAGGCGGTCGGCCAGGGCATCTCGTCCGACGCCCACGACATCGTGCAGCCGGAGCCCGAGGGCCGCGGCATCGCGCAGGCCCTGCAGAACCTGCTCGACAACACCGACCTGAACCCGGCCGAGATCGTGCACGTCAACGCGCACGCCACCTCGACGCCGGCCGGTGACGTCGCCGAGCTGAAGGCGCTGCGCAAGGTCTTCGGCGACGACACCGACCACATGGCGGTCTCCGGCACCAAGTCGATGACCGGTCACCTCCTCGGTGGCGCGGGCGGCGTGGAGTCGGTCGCCTCGGTGCTCGCCCTGTACCACCGGATCGCTCCGCCGACCATCAACGTGGAGAACCTCGACCCGGAGGCCGAGGCCAACGCCGACGTCGTCCGCGGTGAGGCGCGCAAGCTGCCCGTCGAGGGCCGCATCGCCGCACTGAACGACTCGTTCGGCTTCGGCGGCCACAACGTGGTCCTGGCGTTCCGATCGGTCTGACCGGTCCGATCGGTCTGATTTCAGCCGTACGCCGGTGAATTCCGGTCGTACGTGACGAAGGGCCCCCACCTGCTGGTGGGGGCCCTTCGCGTGGTCCTGGCGTGGTGTCAGACGACCTGGTGGAGCCAGCGGACCGGGGCGCCCTCGCCCGCGTACCGGAAGGGCTCCAGCTCGTCGTCCCAGGGTTTGCCCAGGAGCTTGGCGAGTTCGGCCTCCAGGTCGGTCTCGCCGCGCTGGGAGCGGACCAGTGCGGCGCGCAGCCGGTCCTCGGGGATCAGGATGTCGCCGTGGATTCCGGTGACGGCGTGGAAGATGCCCAGTTCAGGGGTGCAGCTGTACCGCTCGCCCTCGGCGGTGGGGCAGGGTTCCGCGGTGACCTCGAAGCGCAGCAACTGCCAGCCGCGCAGTGCGGAGGCGAGCTTGGAGGCGGTGCCGACCTCGCCCTTCCAGGAGAACTCGGATCTCCAGGTGCCGGGCGCGGCCGGCTGCCGGATCCAGTCGAGGCTGACGCGCGTACCGAGCACTCCCGCGACCGCCCATTCGACGTGCGGGCACAGTGCACGTGGCGCGGAGTGCACGTACAGGACTCCACGTGTCGTCACCTGAACCTCCGGGCAGGACAGGACATCTTGTAACTTAGCGGAACGGCAGTGGCGGGGCGGCCACGGGGCGAGGCTACCGTGCGACGGCGCAAGGAGTGTGACGTACCGTCGGTCCCAGTGCCTTGAAACGCCGGGTTTCACCCATGGAGACGCGGGGCTGACCGTCCGTGTGCGCCCGGGTGCCGACGACCGCGTACGCCGGGGTCGCCGACCGGCCCTGTACAACGAACGAGGGGACCAGGGGATGCGGAAGCACAGTCACCGTTCGCGGACCGCTCTCGCCGTCGTGGCGGCGGCCGTGCTCGGGATCGCCGGGTGCGACGCGACGGGGGGCAACTCCCCGGCGCCGCACGGCGCGACCGCGAAGGCGGTGCGGCCGTCCCCGAAGTCCACGCCCGCCTGGGACCGTTCCCCGCGCTCCGTGGCGGCCGTCGGCGACTCCATCACGCGCGGCTTCGACGCGTGCAGCGTGCTGTCCGACTGCCCCGAGGTGTCGTGGGCGACGGGCAGCGACACGAAGGTCCGCAGTCTCGCGGTGCGGCTGCTGGGCAGGAGCGGGGCCGCCGAGCGCAGTTGGAACTACGCGGTGACCGGGGCGCGGATGGCGGACCTGCCCGGGCAGATGGCACAGGCGGCGACCAGGAAGCCGGAGCTGGTCACGGTGATGGCGGGGGCCAACGACGCCTGCCGTTCCTCCGTGTCGGCGATGACCTCGGTGGCGGACTTCCGCACCGGGTTCGAGGAGGCGCTGGAGACCCTGCGCAGCGCCCTGCCCAGGACCCAGGTGTACGTGTCGAGCGTGCCGGACCTGAAGCGGCTGTGGTCGCAGGGGCGCGGCAACCCGCTGGGCAAGCAGGTGTGGAAGCTGGGCATCTGCCCGTCGATGCTGGCGGACGCGGACGCGCTGGACTCGGCGGCGACCCTGCGGCGTACGACCGTGCAGGACCGGGTGGAGCAGTACAACAAGGTCCTTGAGGACGTGTGCTCCCGGGACGAGCGCTGCCGCTTCGACGGCGGCGCGGTCTTCGACTACCGCTTCGGCACCGAGCAGCTGAGCCATTGGGACTGGTTCCACCCGAGCAGGAACGGACAGGCCAGGCTGGCCGACATCGCCTACCGGAACATCACGGCGAAGCACGCGTGACCTAATGTTTCGCTCATGAACGAACTCTTCGGCACACTTTCCGACGGCACGCCGGTCCACCGCTGGACGCTGGAGCGTGCCGGGGTGCGGGTGCGGGTCCTGACGTACGGCGGGATCGTGCAGTCGGTCGAGGTTCCCGACCGGGACCGGCGAACCGTGGACGTGGTGCTGGGGTTCCCGGACCTGGAGGGCTACCGCACGCACCCGGAGCCGTACTTCGGCGCGCTGGTGGGACGGTACGCGAACCGGATCGGCGGCGCCCGCTTCACGCTGGACGGCCGGGTCTTCCCGCTGGAGCCGAACAACGCGCCCAACTCCCTGCACGGCGGCAGCGGCGGCTTCGACAAGCGTGTGTGGGACGCGGAGCCGGTCGAGCACGGGGTGCGGCTGTCCCGGGTCAGCGGCGACGGCGAGGAGGGCTTCCCGGGGCGGCTGACGGTCTCGGCGACCTACACGCTCGACGAACGGGGCGCGCTGCGGATCGCGTACGAGGCGGTCACGGATGCGCCGACCGTGGTGAACCTGACGAACCACACGTACTGGAACCTGAGCGGCTCGGGGAACACGGCCGGGCACGAACTCCGCATCGACGCCTCGCGGTTGACGCCGGTGGACGCGGACCTGATCCCCACCGGGGAGCTCGCGCCCGTGGAGGACACCCGCTTCGACTTCCGCGAGTCACGCAAGGTCGGCGCGGGCTACGACCACAACTTCGTGCTCGACAAGGGCCTCACGGACACCGCCGTCGAGGTCGCCGAGCTGTACGACCCGGCGTCGGGGCGGGCGCTGACCGTGTCGACCACCGAGCCGGGCCTTCAGTTCTACACGGCGGACCACCTCGACCCGTCGCTCCCGTACGCGCCCGGCGACGGCGTCGCCCTGGAGACCCAGCACTTCCCCGACTCCCCGAACCGGCCTCAGTTCCCGAGCACGGAGCTGCGGCCGGGCGGGGTGTACAGGTCGGAGACGGTGTACGGGTTCGCCGTGCGGGACTGACCCTCCCGAGGTCAGGTGGTCTCGCCGCGCATCCGCTTGGTGGCCTTGCCCAGGAGGGACATGGCGCCCAGGCAGATCGCGGTGACCGCGCCGCCGGCGATCGCGGGGACGGGCTCGAACGACTTGACGCCGTTGATGAGCACCATCGCCGAGAGAGCCGTGATGATCGAGTAGAGGCTCTGGCCGACCCGGGCGCCGGCCGGGATGACCTGGAGCAGCTGCGGGATGGTCGTCGCGGCGGCGAGGCCCATGCCGAGCGGGATGAACGCGCCGAGCAGCAGTCCGCCGAAGCCGAACGAGTTCCCGTACGCTCCCCAGTCGGCTCCCTTGACCAGCAGGTAGCCGGCGGCCGAGAGGGACAGCAGGACGAGGACGCCGTTGAGGTACGCGGCCTGGGTGGCGGCCTTGCGGGCGCTCGGCAGGTGCGCGGCCGGGGAGCGCCAGGCGTCCGGGGTGAGGCGGCGCAACTGCTCCTTGAGGCCTCGCGACTTCATGAGCGCGAGGACGCCGACGACCAGGCCGACGAGCCCGGCCGCGGTGGCGGCGAAGCCGATCGGCTTCTCGGTGATGCCGTAGTGGGCGCCGCCGAAGGTGAGCGGTATGCCCAGCACGAAGGCGAACGCGAACGCCTTGGTGTGCTGCTGGATCTTCAGCACCAGCTCGCGCTGCCCCGCGCTGAGATTCGGGTCGAGCCTCATCTGCCCGTCCCCCAGGCCCTGTTGGGGTGCCTGGGGGTGCTGCGGCTGCTGCGGCTGGGGCGGGTAGGGCTGGTACGGCTGCTGGGGTTGCTGCGGCTGTTGGGGTTGCTGGGGGTAGCCCTGCTGGGGCGGGTAGTAGGGCTGCTGACCCTGGTACGGGGCCTGCGGCGGCTGCCCGGGCCGGCCTTGGTACGGGCCCTGCGGGTAGGCCCCCTGCTGCGGATACGGACCTTGCGGCGGGTATGGACCTTGCTGCTGACCTGGGTACATGCGCATTCCCCCGAACCGTCGTGTGTGAGTCCGCGAGTCTGTCACATGTGTCTCGGAGGTCGTGTTACGCCTCGATGGTCACGCTCACACGGCGGTCGGCGATCGAGCGCCCGGCCTGGACTTCGTACGAACCGTGCACGGGAGTCCAGGAGTTGGCGCTCTCGTCCCAGATCTCAAAGGCGGAACGCCAGAGTTCGACGACGACCTCGGCGCTCTCGCCGGGGGCGGCCTCCGCGGCGGCGAATCCGGCGAGCACACGGAGCGGGCGCTCGGCGTCCTGCCCGACGGGCGCCACGTACACCTGGACCACCTCGCGTCCCGCGCGCTCACCGGAGTTGCGGACCCGGACCGTGGCCGTCGTACCGGCGACCTCGATCGACTCGTACGTCCAGTCGGTGTAGCCCAGGCCGTGCCCGAAGGCGTACGAAGGGGTCCTGCCCTCCTTCTCCCAGGCGCGGTAGCCGATGAACACGCCCTCGCTGTAGGGGAGTACGCCGTCGGCCGGGACCACCTGGGTGACGGGGGCGTCGTCCAGGGAGCCCCAGGTCGTGGGCAGCCGGCCGCCCGGCTCGTGGCCGCCGGTGAGGACGTCGGCGAGGGCCGCGCCGCCCTCCTGGCCGGGGAACCAGCCGAGCAGCACGGCGGCGACCTCGTCGCGCCACGGAAGCTCCACCGGGGAGCCGGAGTTGACGACCACGACGGTGTTCGGGTTGACGGCGGCAACAGCGCGGACCAAGTCGTCCTGTCGGCCCGGGAGTTGAAGGTTCCTGCGGTCGAAGCCCTCGGACTCGACGCGTTCGGTGGTGGCGACCACGACGACGGCGGTGTCGGCGGCGCGGGCCGACTCGACGGCCTCGGCGATCAGTTCGTCGCCGTCGCGCTGCGGTTCCTGGTGGGCGAGCGCGAAGCCGACGACCTTCAGGGGGATGCCGCCGGGCCGGCCGACGACATGGCGCAGTGCCACCTCGTAGGTGTCGCCCGCGGTGAGGTCCACTCGGGCGCGCTCGACGGGGGCGCCGAAGAAGGCCTCGAAGGGATCCTCCTTGTCGGTGCGCTGGACGTCGTCGTAGTACGTCGTGCCGTCGACGGTGAGGGTGAACGCGCCCAGGCCCTTGATGCCGAAGGTGTGCGGGCCGCTCTCGCGCGGGGTGAAGGTGCCGGTCAGTTCGACGGTGTGGAGGGTCTCGTGGGTGACTCCCTCGGGGAGGTCCTCGCCCATCCACTGGAGCTGGCCGTTGGGCGCCGAGCCCGTGCCGATGACCGTGCCGTCGGTGTCCCGGCAGACCGCGGTCAGCGCGAACCCCTTGTCGGCGACGGCGAGTTCCTCGTTCGGGTCGGCGCCGACGGCGTATGTCACGCTGCCCGCGGGCAGGGCGGCGGTGAGGCCGTCGAGGGGCGAGACGATCCGGGCCGGGAAGACGGTGGCGGAGCCGCCGCCGAGGACGCGGGCGTCGCGGGCGGCGGCTCCGATGAGGGCGAGGGTGCCCTGCCCGAGGGGCAGCACCGAGTTCTCGTTGCGGACCAGGACGAAGGAGCGGCGGGCGATCTCGCGGGCCAGTGCCTCGCCGTCGACGGTGGCGGGCGGTTCGGTGACGACGGGCTCGGCGCCGGTCAGGATGCCGACGCGGGCAGCGAGGCGGAGCACGTTGCGGACGGCGTCGTCGACCTTCGACTCGTCGACGCGGCCGTCCCGTACGGCCTGGGCCAGGGGTGCGCCGTAGACGGTCTCCGGGCCGGGCATGGCGACGTCGAGGCCGCCTTCGACGGCGGCGACGGTGGAGCGGGCGGCCGTCCAGTCGGAGACGTTGAAGCCGTCGAAGCCCCACTCCTCGCGCAGGATCTCGTTCACGAGGTGGTGGTGCTCGGTCATCGTCGTGCCGTTGACCGTGTTGTAGGCGGTCATGATGCCCCAGGGTCGGGCGTTCTCGACGATCATCTCGAAAGGGACCAAGTAGAGCTCGCGCAGGGCGCGTTCGCTCACGAGGTTGTTCACGGTGAAGCGGTCGGTCTCGGCGTCGTTGGCGACGAAGTGTTTGACGGTGGTGCCGACGCCGCCCGACTGGACGCCGTTCACATAGCCCGCACCGATCCGGCCCGTGAGGGAGGGGTCCTCGCTGTAGGCCTCGAAGTGGCGGCCGCCGAGCGGGGAGCGGTGCAGGTTGACGGTGGGCGCGAGCAGGACGTGGACGCCCTTGCGTCGGGCCTCCTGAGCCAACAACACCCCTGCCCTGCGGGCGAGTTCGGGATCCCAGGTGGCGGCGAGCGCGGTCGGGGACGGCAGTGCTATCGACGGGTCGTCGGCGGTCCAGTGGACGCCGCGGACACCGATCGGGCCGTCGGACATGACCAGGGACTTCAGGCCGATCTCCGGCAGGGCGGGCAGGGACCACACGTCCTGGCCGGACAGCAGCCGGGCCTTGGCGTCCAGGTCGAGCTTGCCGAGGGCCGCCTCGACAACCGCCTCGCGTGCCTCGTCGGCCGGGGTTCCCTGCATCGCGGTGCCTCCTCGTTGAAGTCCGTGGACGCCTCAATCCTGCCTCGGCGGCCTGCGAAGCACTCGGGACCGCGACCACTATTTGAGGAACCCGCACGACGCGCAACGACATCCGCGGGAAAGGGCGGCGGGTCAGCGGGAGTCGGCTCCGATTCCTACTGGTCCCAGGTGACGGCCAGCGCCTTGCTCACGGCGCAGACGGCGGCGAAGGCGATCGCCCAGCCGTAGGTGCCGGCGGCGGCCAGTGCGGCCACGCCTGCCCCGAACCAGAGCAGTTCGAAGCCGACGCGGACCGCGCCCCGCGTCTTGTGCTTCGCCTTCTGCGAGCCGAACTGGGACCACAGCCCGATCAGTACGGCCGGGGCGCCGAGGCCGAGGAGCCAGGACAACGGGGTGGCGACGTCGCGGGTGAAGCCCCAGTAGCCGACGGCCGCGAGGGCGCCGAGTTCGATGAGGAAGAGGACGCCCAGGTTCGCTGCCTTCATGACCTTCATGCGCGGCAGTATCACCCGACCGCGGGCACCGCCGCCACGATTTCGATCTCGACGAGCGCCTCCGGCCGGAAGAGGCGGGAGACCTCGAAGGTCATGCTGGTCGGCGGAGTGCCGGTGAGGAACTCCCGGCGTACGGCGCCGTACTCGTTCAGCCCGGTGATGTCGGTCAGGTAGGTGCGGATGCTGAAGATGTCGGCGAGGGTCGCGCCGTGTGCCTTGAGCAGGGCGTCGATGGTCTCGAAGACACCCCGGCTCTGTTCGGCGAGGTCCGCGCCCTCGGCGATCTGGCCCGAGAGGTACAACAGGGCGCTGCCGTCGGCGTGTTCGACGCGGGCGACCTGGGAGTAGTAGGGGCTGAACGGCTGCGGCGCGGAGGCCGGGTTGTCGAGGGTGACGCGCATGAGGTTCCTCAGAAGGCCGGTGTTCAGGGAAAAGGGAAGACGGGAGGGAGAGGAAGACGGGAGGGAGGGGGAGACGGGAGGGAGGGGCGAGAGTCAGGACGTGCCGCGGATGCGGGTGACGGCGTGCGCGATGTCGGCGTGGGCGGTCTCGGGGTCGTCGGCGGCGCGCCGGAAGTGGGCCGACACCGCTTCCATGGCGGGGAGCCGGGCCGACGCGGTGGCGAGGTCCATGTCCTTCGCGGCGAGGGCGGTCTCGAAGTGCACGCCTTCGGCGAAGGCCCGGCCCACTGCGCCGCCGAGCGGGCTGCCGGCGAGGGCGGTGCGTGCGGTGTCCTCGTCGATGCCAAGGGCCTTAGCGAGGACCAGGGCCTCGGCCACCAGGGCGACCCCGCCCAGGACGGAGGCGTTGACGACGAGTTTCAGTGCGGCGCCGGAGCCGAGCGGCCCGGTGCGGGTGACGGTGCCGAAGCGGGCGAGCACGTGCGCGACAGCGGCCGTTTCGCCGCCCGCGAGGATGCCGAGCTCCCCGGCCGCGGCCCTGTCCGTGCTGCCCATGACCGGTGCGTCGACGAGGGTCACGCCGTCCTTCAGCCGGGCGGCCAGCTCCTTGACCGCGCCCGGGCCGACGGTCGACATCTCCACCCAGTACGTCCCCGGGCCCAGCTCGGGCACGATCGCGTCGGCCACGGCGTCGAGCGCGGCCGGTCCGGCCAGCATCGTGACGACCACGTCCGCGTCCCGCACCGCCTCGGCGGGGGAGGTTGCGAGCGTGGCGCCTCCGGCGACCAGGGGCTCCGCCTTCGCGGCGGTGCGGTTCCAGACAGTCAACGAGTGGCCTGTGACAAGGAGTTGACGGGCCATCGGGGCGCCCATGTGGCCGAGCCCGAGAAAGGCGATCTTTTCCATGCAGGCGACGTTAGGCACGGCCGGGCGATGCGACAAGCGAATGTCTAGCATGGCTGCCATGCCGGATTCACATGTCGTACAAGGCGCAGCGTCCGCCTCCGCACCCGACCTCTCCACCGCCTGGCTGCGGGTGTTCCTGGACGTGGCCCGGTTCGGGTCGTTCACCGTGGCCGCGCGGACGCTGGGCTGGACGCAGTCCGCGGTGTCGCGTCAGATCGCCTCGCTGGAGTCGGCGCTCGGCGGTGCGGTGCTCTTCGACCGGCTGCCCCGGGGCGTACGGCTGACAGAGGCCGGGCGGGTGCTGGTCCCGCACGCCGAGGCGGTGGTGGAGCGGCTGCACGGCGCGGGGCGCGAGCTCGCGGCGCTGCGCGAGGTGTCGGGCGGGCAGCTGCGGGTCGGCGCGTTCGCCACGGCCGACGCGGCCCTCGTGCCCCGGGCCATCGCCGCGTTCCGCGCCCGCCACCCGGGGGTGCGGCTCACCCGCAGGGAGGGGCTCACGCCCGTCCTGCTGGAGCAGTTGAGCGCGGGCGGCCTGGACCTCGCGGTCGTCTCCACCACGGGCCGCGCCCCGCTCGACGCGTACGCCCTGCACCATCTCCTCGACGAGTCCCTGTACGTCGCCGTCCCCGCGGACCATCCGCTCGCGGACGCACCCTCGGTACGGCTGGCCCAACTCGCCGACGCCGACTGGATTTCCGGCAGCCCCCGCCCCGAGGGCACCCTCCTCGACGCGGCCGTGCGGCACGGCTTCCGGCCGCGCGTCGCGCATGTCGTCGCCGAGTGGACCGCGAAGCAGGGGTACGTCGCCGCCGGGCTCGGCGTGACCCTGGTCCCGGCGCTGGCCGCGGAGTCCGTACGGCCCGACATCGTGCTGCTTCCGGTGCACGACGAGGGCGCTCCGGCGCGGGCGGTGTACGCGGCCACGGCACGGGGGCGGTCGCTGTCACCGGCCGCCGCCGCGTTCCTGGGGGCACTGCGGGAGGCGGCGGCGAAGATCCCCACCTGAGTCCCAGGCATGGCGTACGCCCCGTCCGTCACGTGATACTGCCGTCGTCCGGCGACGACGGCTTCGGCTTCCCCCACGCGCGACGGAAGGACCTGATCCTCCTTGAGCTCCCTACGCGTTCGAATAAGTGCACTCGGCCTGGCCCTGCTGGCGGGACTCACCGCCCCGGGGACCGCGACCGCGGACGAGACAGCCTCGGCGACCGTCGAGGAGCAGCGGCTCGACCAGGCCGCGCCCCAGGAGATCCTGCGCCGTTCCGGATTCGATTCCGTGGCCCCCGGGTTCGCGCGGGCGCTCGCCGCGTCCCACTCGTACGCGCAGGCCGAGCGGGTCGTCGTACGACAGGGTTCCGGGCTGTGGAGGCGTGCTGTGGACCGGGCCCAGGGGCGCGGGCCCGCAGGCGGCGACCTGAGCCGTGACGACGACCGGCCGCTGTACTGGGCGCGGCTGGGGATGACCCGCGAAGTACGGCAGTGGGACCCGGCGTTCGGGCTGACCGACGCCCAACGTGCCGAGTTGCTGGACGAGTTGGAGCAGAACTCGCGCGGCCGGACGGCCATCCGTTATCCCGGGGGGAAGCATGTCCCGCACGGCAAGGCCGTGAAGCGGATTCTCGTCACCGGGTTCGACCCGTTCACCCTGGACCGGGACATCCGGATCTCCAACCCGTCCGGAGCCACCGCCCTCGCCCTCGACGGCACGACGATCGAGACCGCGAACGGTCCGGCGCGCATCGAGACGACGGTGTTCCCCGTCCGCTGGCAGGACTTCGCGGACGGGACGGTGGAGCGGGCCCTGCGGCACCATCTCCCCCAGGTCGATCTGTTCACCACGGTGAGTCAGGGCCGGATCGGCCACTTCGACGTCGAGCGGACCAACGGGGCCTGGCGGGGCGGCTTTCCCGACAACGAGAACATCTCCCGCACGGAGACCGTCCCGGTCACCGACCCGGCCTCGCAGCCGCAGTGGACGACGACCACGCTTCCGTACAAGGAGATCGTCGCGGCGAGCACCGGCCGCTTCCCCGTGTACGACAACACGAGCGTGACCGAGATCCCGGCGGGCGGCACCGACCCGGTCGTGCGACCCGACGGTCCGACCGCCGGCTCCACGGCGCGGGCCGGGGGCGGCGGGAACTACCTCTCCAACGAGATCGCCTACCGCGCCACCCTGCTGCGGGACCGGCTCGGACTGCACGGCTCGCTGCCGGGCGGGCATGTGCACACGCCGGTGCTCCAGTTCGGGGCGGGCAACACGGACCCGGCCACCGGGGCGGTCACCGATCCCGAGTTCGTGCGGAACCGGCTGGACATCATCGCCCAGATGCGGGCGATCCTGACGGTCGCTGCGGACGCGGCGGGCTCCGGTCAGGGGGTCGCGGCCGTGTCCTGATCGCCGTCGCGGTTCCTGCGCCCGGTCCCGTCCTCGTCGTCCGCGTCGTCCATGTCGCCATCGTCGTCGCCGCTCTCCGTCTCCTCGCCCAGCAGGTCGCGGGCCAGCAGGGTGGCGCCCGCGACCGCGCCCGGCATCAGGAACACGGCGACGAACGGGACCAGGAAGGCCAGGCCCAGCGGGGCGCCGAAGCCCCAGACCAGGGTCTTGCGGGAGCGGAGCAGGGTGAGGCGGTCGCGGAGTTGCACGCTGCGGCGCTGGAGAGCGACCGCCGTCAGCTCCTCCGTCAGGAAGAAGCCCGTGACGAAGAACCCGATCACCGGGATGACGGTCTGCCCGACGAACGGGACGAAGCCGAGGGCGAAGAGGAGTACGCCCCAGACAACGGCCCGAAACACGATGCGCAGGCTGTCGCGCGCCGAGATCAACAGCTCCCGCCAGAGCGGCAGGCCCGACTCGGGGGCCGTGCCGTCCGGGGACACGTCACGGTCGACCTTCTCCGAGAGGGACTCGTAGAAGGGCTGGCCGACGAGCAGGGTGACCGCGGTGAAGGTGAGGACGGCGAGGAGGAGGGCGAGGGCGACGAGTACGGCCGTGAGGAAGCCGCGGAAGAGTCCCAGCCAGGGGCTGGACCAGTCGTCCGCGAACGGGGTCGCCCAGGCGATGAAGTCCTCGCCGTAGACGGCGAGTGCGATCAGGGCGGCGGCGTACAGGACGAGGGTGATCAGGCCCGGGAGCAGACCGAAGCCGTACTGCTTCCCGTGCCGGGCCACCCATCGCTGGCCCTGCACCAAGTAACTGAAGCCCACCCCGAGATCGCGCATGGGGGAAACTTTACCGGGGACGCGCGGTGGGGCTGACGTGGGGTTTTTCGCCCCCTCCGCCCCCACCCGTCCCGTCTTCCGCAGCTCCGCCCCTGCGCCCCGCCCCTCGGACGCCGGAGGGGCTGATTCCTATCGCTACGCCGGGGTCACCGCCACCACCACCCCCCGATCCGCCGCGGGCGACACCGCCGCCTCCACGCGGACCGCTGCCGCTCGGGCGACGCGGCCCGCGCGGGAAGCTGCCGCGAGCAGGAGGGGCTGGACCTGCTCCAGGCCGGAGACGAGGAGTTCCTCGGCGGCGATCAGGACGGGGCCGGTCGCGCTCACGGTGGCGGCGGCCGCCTCCGTGAGGTCGGCGAGCGGGGGCAGCGCCGCCCGGACCACACCGGCGCCCGCGGCGGCGGCCCGCTCGGCCAGCGCCACCTGGAGGGGCATCAGCGGGGCGAGCGCGGCCGTCAACGCGTCGGCGATACGGCGGAGTTCAGGCGTCGAACCGCGCAGGACCTCGGCGGCGGCACGGACCACCGGGGTGAGCGCGAGGAGCGTGCCCGCGGTGACACCCGCGGCGGCGGGCAGCAGCGGGGAGGTCGCGTCGACGAGTTCGCCGAGCGCGTCGGCGGCCTCCTCGACGGCGGGTTCCACGGCGTCGAGGATCGGCAGCAGGCTGTCACCGAGCGCGGTGAGAAGGGCCTGCGCGGGCTCGCTGACGGGGTGCACCGCGAGCGGGGCGCCACTCGTGCCGAGCCGGGTCAGCGTGTCCACGATCCGGTAGAAGGCCTCCTGCGCCTGCGGGGAGGCGCTCGCCTCGGCGAGTTCGGCCGTGGTGCGGCGCAGGACACGCAGGACCTCGGCGCCCGATCCGTCCCTCGGGTCGAAGGTGTTGATGGCAATTTTGGTGATGTTCCCTGCCGTGTCCAGGAGTTGGCCGGTGATGTCGGTCGTGCTGCGCGCCATGCGCGCGACCTCCTCCCGGCTGGGCAGCCTGCCGGGAAGCGACGGAATCGGGGACATGAGCCCTCCTCGCCACGCGTGGTGCCACTCGGCCGTCCTGACGACGTCGGCCCTCCGTCGCGCCGGCGCCGAGTCCAGCATGCCCCGTTCGACCCGCCGGGGATGCACCGTTCCGGGCATCCGTGACGCCGACGCCCTCTCCCCAAAGGGGAATTCCAGCAAGCGGGCGGTGCGTTGTCGACCGTGACCCGAACCGGATCAAGAGGGAGCGCGGATGACGCAGCAGAGCGACAGCACCGTCCAGGGAACCGTCGCCGAGGGCTTCGAGGCGGTGCGCGAGGAGTTCGCCGCCGTTGTCGCGGGCGAACGTCCCGACTACGCCGGGCAGTTGAGCGCCTACGTCGCCGACCGGCGGGTCGTCGACCTGTGGGCGGGGCCGGACACCGACGGCGAGACGCTCTACGGCGTGTACTCCTCCTCCAAGGGCGCCGCCCATCTCGTCGTCGCGCTGCTCGTGCAGGACGGCACGCTGGACCTGGACCGCGAAGTCGCCCACTACTGGCCGGAGTTCGCGGCCGAGGGCAAGGGTGCGGTGACTCTGCGCGAGCTGATCGCCCATCGCGCGGGGCTCGTCGGTGCCGACGACGGGTTCACCGCGGAGGAGATCGCCGACGACCGGCTCATCGCCGAACGGCTCGCGCGGCAGCGGCCGTTCTGGCGGCCGGGCACCGCCTTCGGCTATCACGCCCTCGTGATCGGCGCGCTGACGGGCGAGGTCGTACGGCGGACGACCGGCCGCTCCCTCCAGGAGGTGTACGAGGAGCGGGTACGCGCCCCGTACGGACTCGACTTGTTCCTGGGTCTGCCCGAGGAGCACGAGGGCCGCTTCCACTCCGTCCTCCCGATGGACCCGACGCCCGAGCAGCAGGCGGTGTTCGACGCTCTCCCGGGCGGCCCGCACACAATGGCGTCGATCGCCTTCAACCGTCAGGGGGCGGAGCCCACGGACCTCGAGTCGCTGCCCAACGCGCGCGCGGTGCGTGCACTGGGCCCGGCGTCCGTCGGCGGGGTCGCGTCCGCGCGGGGGCTGGCCGGGATGTACGCGGCTGCCACCACCGGGGCCGACGGGCGGGCGCCCCTGCTGAAGCCCGACACGGTGGCCGCCTTCGGCCAGATCCAATCCATCGGCTACGACGTGGTGGCCCGCTCGCACAAGTCGTTCGCGCTGGGCTTCCAGGCGACCGCCGACACCTGGTACCCGTTCCTCGGTGCCGGGGCGATCGGGCACAGCGGCGCGGGCGGCTCGCAGGGCTTCGCCGATCCCCGCAGCGGCCTCGCGTACGGCTACACGCGGCGCCGGTTCGCCTTCCCGGGCGGGGCGGCACCGGAGAACGGCCGGCTGGCGAAGGCGGTGCACACGGCGGCGCTGACGACGTCCTGACGCACCTCACCGCACGCCCCACGCGCCGGACGCCCGCCCGACGCACCGCACACACAGAAGAGGCCGCACCCCCGTCCTGGGGTGCGGCCTCCGCCGTAAGCAACGAGCGACCTCAGACAAGCGTCACGGTGATGTTGCCGCGGATCGCCTTCGAGTACGGGCACACCTGGTGGGCCTTCTCCAGGAGGGCCCTGGCGGTGGCGGCGTCGACGTTCGGGATCGCCGCGGATATCTCCACGATGATCCCGAACCCGTCCCCGTTCTTGCCGATGCCCACCTGCGCGGTGACCGTCGAGCCGGAGACGTCGGCGTTCTCCTGGCGGGCGACCACGCCGAGGGCGCCCTGGAAGCAGGCGCTGTATCCGGCGGCGAAGAGCTGCTCCGGGTTGGTGCCGGCGCCGCTGCCGCCCATCTCCTTCGGCGGGTTGACGACGACGTCGAGCCTGCCGTCGTCAGTGGCGACCCGGCCGTCGCGCCCGTTCTCGGCGGTGGCGACGGCGGTGTACAGGACGTCAGAACGTCGGATTGCTGAGCTGCTCATGCGGTGCGTTCCTCCTTGGTCCGCCGCGACTCGCGCCCACGATCGCGACGACTTCGGAAAGAAGTTACCGTATGCCGGAAGTTCAGCGACAGGCTCCCCGGCAGTCGGCTGCCCTCAGAGCTTGACGATCATCTTTCCGGTGTTGTCGCCGCGCAGGACGCCGAAGAACGCCTCCAGGTTGTTGTCGATGCCCTCGACGACCGTCTCGGTGTACTTGAGCTCACCGGAGCGGACCCAGGCGCCGACCTCCTGGATGAACTGCGGCTGCATGTCGTAGTTGTCGCTGACGAGGAAGCCCTGGATGCGGCCGCGGGTCGCGATCAGACGGGCCAGGTTCTTCGGGCCGGGGGCGGGCTCGGTGTTGTTGTAGACGGAGATCATGCCGCAGACGGCGATCCGGCCGTCCTGGTTGAGCTCCCCGATGGCGGCCTCCAGGTGGTCACCGCCGACGTTGTCGAAGTAGACGTCGACGCCGTCCGGGGCGGCCTCGTGCAGCTGCTCGGCCACCGAGCCGGTCTTGTAGTTGAAGGCGGCGTCGAAGCCGTACTCCTCGACGAGCAGCTTGACCTTCTCGTCGGAGCCGGCGGACCCGATGACCCGCGAGGCACCCTTGAGCTTGGCGATCTGGCCGACCTGGCTGCCGACCGCACCGGCGGCACCCGACACGAAGACGGAGTCGCCCTCCTTGAAGGACGCGGTGCGCAGGAGCCCGGCGTAGGCGGTGAGGCCGGTCATGCCGAGGACACCGAGGTACGTGCTCAGCGGCGCGGCGGCGGCGTCGACCTTGACGGCCTGCTTCGCGTCCACGACGGCGTACTCGCGCCAGCCGAGGAAGTGCAGGACGTGGTCGCCGACGGCGATCCCCTCGGCGTTCGAGACGACAACCTCGCCGACCGCGCCACCCTGCATGGCCTTGCCCAGCTCGAAGGGGGCAACGTACGACTTGGCGTCGCTCATGCGGCCGCGCATGTACGGGTCGACGGAGACGTACAGGTTGCGTACGAGGACCTGGCCCTCACCCGGCTGCCGGACCTCCGCCTCGACCAGGGCGAAGTCCTCGGCCTTGGGGGCGCCGACCGGGCGGCTGACGAGGTGCCATTCGCGGCCGGTGGTGGGGAGCGTGGGGGTGTCGGACATGGGGTGCGCCTTCCTCGTGCATTGCGGCTCAAATACTTCAGTACCTGAAACAACAATGCTCCTGAATATTTCATGATGTCAAGTAACGGAGTATCGTGGAGAGCATGGCCACACCACCGAAGACCCGCCGCCCCGATGAACTGACTCTTGAGGTCGTCGGCCTCATCGGCACGGTCGTGGCCCGCTACCACGAGGAGTACGAGGAGGCCGCCGGGCGGCATGCCCTGACCGGGGCGCAGGCACGGCTGCTCGGACTGCTGTCCCTGGAGCCGCTGCCCATGCGGCGGCTGGCGCAGAAGCTGAAGTGCGAGCCGTCCAATGTCACCGGGATCATGGACCGGCTGGAGGCGCGGGGGCTGGTCGAACGGCAGGCGGACCCCTCCGACCGGAGGGTGAAGCTGGCGGTCGCCACGGAGGAGGGGGTGCGGGTGGCCGGGAGCCTGCGCGACTCCCTGGGCTTCGCCCGCGAGCCGCTGGCCGGGCTCTCCCGCGAGGAGCGGCTGTCCCTGCGGGACCTGCTCCAGCGGATGCTCTCGGCGTAGGGGAGTTCTTTCGCCCCTACGCCCCTACCTGTCCCGCGTTCCGGGGCTCCGCCCCTACCCTCGCCCGCTCCTCAAACGCCGGAGGGGCTGGATGGAGCCTGTCCACCCGCTACGTGCACCACCACAGGAACCGGTTGCACGCCTCCGAGGGAGACGGAGCCGGGGTGGGGGCCGCCGAGGTGGAGTCCGAAACGGGAGTGGCCGTGGCTCCGGGGGCCGACGTCGGGGCGGGGGGCGCGGCGGTGACGCCGGGGGACGGGTCCGTGGAGGAGGACTGACCCTCGGTCACCTTGCCGTCTTCGCCCTTGTCCTTGTCTTTGTCCTTGTCCGTCTTGTCGTCGCCGGACTTCGAGGCCGACGGCGAGGCGGAGGGATCGGGCGAGCCGGACGCCGTACGGGAACCGGTTCCGGAGTCGGAAGCGGAACCCGAGCCCTTGCCTGACCCGGGCGCGTCGGACGCGGCCGAGGAAGCCGAACCGTCCGTCGACTCGTCGGCGGTCGCGGCCTGCGGAGTGGATCCCGGCGCCTCGATCCCCAGCTCGGCGAGGCTCAGCCCGCCGGCGGCGAGCAGCAGCCCGGCTCCCACGAACAGGATCTTGCGGCGCCGGCGCCGATGCGCGGCGGCCTTGCGGTCGCGCCTGCTGGCCCCGGAGGCGGGCCCGCGGGCTCGTCGGCTGCGGGCCCGCCCGGGGCGTTCCGGAGCGCCGTCGTCGCCCTCGTACGGCTCCGCGGTCCCGCCGGCGTCCGTACCCGCGTCGTGCTCGGCCTCGTACGCGCGGAGCTCTTCGACGGAGGTGCCGCACCCCGGGCATACGAGGGCGCCATTCAGGTGCCTTCGGCACGGGTTGCAGTAGTCCATGACGCCGGAAGACTAAGTTCCTCACAGGTAACGTTCCTAGGCACTCCTGTGAAGGTTCTGTAGTGAACTGCCTGTTCCGGCATGCCGAGTTGAGGACACCCCGGACCATTCCCCGCCATCCCCGCCCCACCCTGTCCAAACCGTTATGCGCGCACCCCATTGACACTCCCGCCGCCACGTCCTTACTGTCACGCCAGCATTTCGAACGTGTGACGAAATTTCGAACAGACCGAAGAGCACAGGGGGCAATTGCCGTGCGCATCACCGGAATCAGCACTCACGTAGTCGGGACGCCCTGGCGCAACCTGACGTACGTCCAGGTGCACACCGACGAGGGCATCACCGGAGTCGGCGAGACCCGGATGCTGGGGCACACCGACGCACTGATCGGCTATCTGCAAGAGGCGCAGGCCAATCACATTCTCGGCTCGGACCCGTTCGCTGTCGAGGACCTCGTCAAGCGGATGAAGTACGGCGACTACGGCCGGGCCGGCGAGATCGTGATGTCCGGCATCGCCGTCATCGAGATGGCCTGCTGGGACATCAAGGGCAAGGCCCTCGGCGTGCCCGTCTGGCAGCTTCTCGGTGGCAAGGTCACCGACAAGGTCAAGGCGTACGCCAACGGCTGGTACACCACCGAGCGGACCCCGGAGGCCTATCACAAGGCCGCCCAGGGAGTGATGGAGCGCGGTTACAAGGCGCTCAAGATCGACCCCTTCGGCACCGGGCACTTCGAGCTGGACCACGAGCAGACCCTCTACGCCGTCTCGCTCATCGAGGCCGTACGGGACGCCATCGGTCCGGACGCCGAGCTCATGCTGGAGATGCACGGGCGCTTCTCCCCCGCCACCGCCATCCGGCTCGCGAACGAGCTCGCGCCCTTCAAGCCCGCGTGGCTGGAGGAGCCGTGCCCGCCGGAGAACCTGAAGGCGCTGGAGAAGGTCGCCGCCAAGGTCGACATCCCGGTTGCCACCGGTGAGCGCATCCACGACCGCATCGAGTTCCGCGAGCTCTTCGAGAGCCAGGCCGTGGACATCATCCAGCCCGACGTCGGCCACATCGGCGGCATCTGGGAGACGCGGAAGCTGGCCGCGACCGCCGAGGCCCACTACGTCCTGGTGGCCCCGCACAACGTGGGCGGCCCGGTCCTCACCGCCGCCTCCCTCCAGGTCGGCTTCAGCTCCCCGAACTTCAAGATCCTTGAGCACTTCAACGACTTCGCGGACGCGGACATCAAGAAGGTCGTGAAGGGCGCCCCCCAGGTCGTCGACGGCTACTTCCACCTCTCCGACGCGCCCGGCCTCGGTGTCGAGCTCGACGTCGACGCCGCCGCCGAGTTCCCGCAGCAGCAGGCCCGCTTCGACCTCTGGGCGGACGGCTGGGAGCAGCGCAAGCCGAAGGGGTCGCAGTGACCGCGACCGACAAGGCGCCCACCGCCGTCGTCATCGAGGCGCCGGGCGAGCACCGGATCGTCCCGCACGAGCGGGTACGGCCGGCGGCCGGTGAGGCCCTGGTCCGGGTGCACGCGGTCGGCATCTGCGGCAGCGACCGCGAGGTCTACCAGGGCAACCGGCCCGACGGGTACGTCCGCTACCCCCTCACCCCCGGCCACGAGTGGTCCGGCACGGTGGAGGCGGTAGGGGACTCGGTGCCCGCCTCGCTCGTCGGCCGCAAGGTCGTCGGGGAGGGCTTCCGCAACTGCCAGGTCTGCGACCGCTGTCACGCCGGCGAGACAACGTTGTGCACGGCAGGGTACGAGGAAACCGGTTTCACCCAGCCGGGCGCGATGGCCACCACCCTCACGCTCCCGGCCCGCCTCCTCCATGTCCTGCCGGACGACGCCGATCTGACGGCCGCCGCCCTGCTGGAACCGGCCGCCTGTATCGCGGCCGCCGCGCTGAAGGCGAACGCGGTGCCCGGTGAGCGGGTCGCCGTCGTCGGCACCGGCACCCTCGGGATGTTCGCGGTGCAGTTCCTGAAGGCGGGCTCGCCGGCCGAGCTGCTCGTGGTCGGCACCCGCCCGGACCGGGCCGCGCTGTCGAAGGATTTCGGCGCCACCGACTTCCGCACGAAGGACCAGGAACTGCCCGACGACTTCGACGTGGTGATCGAGACCGCCGGGTCCGCGTCCGCCGCGCGCACCGCCGCCTCCCTGCTCAGGCGCGGCGGACGCCTGGTCCTGACGGGCATCCCGGCGCCGGGCGCCGAGGGCCTGGACCCCACCGATCTCGTCGTACGGCAGCTGGAGGTGCACACCGTGTTCGGGGCGCCGCCGGCGGCCTGGGCGCACACGGTGCGGGTCTTCGGAGCCGGGCTGCTTGATCCGTCGCCGCTGATCACGCACGAACTGCCGCTCGCCGAGTTCCCACAGGCCATCGAGCTGGTGGGGTCCGGCGACCCGAAGGTCGGAAAAGTCCTTCTGCACCCCTGATCCGTGCGCCGGTACGGGGACCCTGACGCTCCGTACCGGCGCACGCTCCACGTCACGAACTCTGTTCGAAATGTCGAACAGACCTCACTGAACGCTCTCTCATCGAACGCGAAGGACAGCTTGTGACCGACGCCCCGCCCACGGCAGCCCGTCGACCCGGCGAGCAGGCGCTCGCCGCGCTCGGCCTGGGCGCGCCCGCCCTCTCCCCCGCCGACGCCTCGCCGCACACCTTCCCGGGAGGCGGCCGCTGGCGCACCGAGGTTCCCTCCGTGGAGGGCCCCGAGGCGCTCGCCGCGGTCCTCAAGGAGGCCTCGCGGCTCGATGTGCCGATCCACCGGATCAGCCAGGGCAGCGGCGTCTGGATGCTGACCGACGCCGAGATCACCGAGATGGTCGAGTCGACCGCCGAGCGCGACATCGAGCTCTGCCTGTTCACCGGCCCGCGCGGCACCTGGGACATAGGCGCCTCCGTGCGCACCGACTCACGGGGCGGCGGGCTGCGCGCCCGGGGCCACGACGCGGTCGCCGGATGCCTCGAAGACGC
This sequence comes from Streptomyces sp. NPDC005485, assembly GCF_040606085.1. Taxonomy (NCBI): domain Bacteria; kingdom Bacillati; phylum Actinomycetota; class Actinomycetes; order Kitasatosporales; family Streptomycetaceae; genus Streptomyces; species Streptomyces sp. NPDC005485. The sequence goes on from NZ_JBEXDZ010000004.1 coordinate 25,461, forward strand.
CGTACGGGCAACGGAGTTGGGCGTCAAGTGCCTGCTCGTCGCCGACGAGGGCGTGCTCTGGACGCTGCACCGGGCGCGGGTCGCCGGGATCATCCCGGCCGACACCACGCTCAAGGTGTCCGCGCTGATCGGACCGGTCAACCCGGCCGCGTACGCGGTGTACGAGCAGCTCGGCGGCGACTCGCTGAACGTGCCGAGCGACCTGACGCTCGATCACCTCACCGAGATCCGCCGGGTTTCCGCCGCCCCCATGGACATGTACATCGAGGCCCCCGACGACCTCGGCGGGTACGTCCGGATGTACGAGGTCGCCGAGCTGATCCGGCGCGGCGCACCGCTCTACCTGAAGTTCGGCCTGTCCAAGGCGCCCGCGATCTACCCCTACGGGCACCAGCTGCGGGACGTCACCCTGGCCACGGCCCGGGAGAGAGTGCGGCGCGGCCGGCTCGCACTGGACCTGCTCGCGCGGCACGGAGCGGACGGCGACATGGCGCCGCTCGGCTCACGGCTGCCGGGCGAACTGAAGCGTTTCGATATCTCGTCATAACGTTCCGGAAACGCGCCTTCACAAAAGAACACACGGCCGCGCACAATCCCACACACCACACCTTCTCGGTCTCTCTCCGCACGGTCTTCAGAGCCCCTTCCGCACCCACAGACCGAGCCCTGCACACATCAAGGATGATGATCATGCGTAACCGCAGAGCTGCACTCGCCGCCATAGCCGGAGCCGCCTCGCTCGCCCTCACGCTGTCCGCCTGCGGCCAGTCCGGCGAGGGTGGCAAGGACGAGAAGAAGGGCGACGCCAAGGGCGGGACGATCGGCATCGCGATGCCGACCAAGTCCTCCGAGCGCTGGATCACCGACGGCGCCAACGTCGAGAAGGACCTCAAGGCCAAGGGCTACAAGACCAAGCTGGTCTTCGGCGAGGACGACCCCGACCAGCAGGTCTCGCAGATCGAGAACCTGATCACGCAGGGCGTCAAGGCGCTGATCGTCGCCGCGATCGACAACAAGTCGCTGAACAACGTGCTGCAGCAGGCCGCCGACGCCCACATCCCGGTCATCTCCTACGACCGCCTGATCCTCGGCACGAAGAACGTCGACTACTACGCGTCCTTCGACAACGAGAAGGTCGGCAAGCTCCAGGCCCAGTACCTCGTCGACAAGCTGGGCGTGGCGAGCGGCAAGGGCCCCTTCAACATCGAGCTGTTCGCCGGCTCCAACGACGACAACAACACCAAGTACTTCTTCAACGGCGCGATGAGCGTGCTCCAGCCGTACATCGACAAGAAGAAGCTCGTGGTGAAGTCCGGCCAGACCGCGCTCACCAAGGTCACCACCCTGCGCTGGGACGGCGCCACCGCCCAGAAGCGCATGGAGGACATGCTCACCTCCACGTACACGAGCGGCCGGGTCGACGCGGTCCTCTCGCCCTACGACGGCATCTCCATCGGCATCATCGCCGCGCTGAAGTCGGACGGCTACGGCTCCAAGGCCAAGCCGCTTCCGGTCATCTCCGGCCAGGACGCCGAGCTGGCCTCGGTGAAGTCGATCATCGCCGGTGAGCAGTCGATGACCGTCTACAAGGACCTGCGCAAGCTCGCCCAGGTCGCCACGGACATGGTCGACGCCTCGCTCAACGGCAAGAAGCCCGAGATCAACGACACGAAGTCGTACAACAACGGCACCAAGGTCGTCCCCGCCTACCTGCTCCAGCCGGTGAGCGTCGACAAGTCGAACTACAAGAAGGAGCTCGTCGACGGCGGCTACTACACGGCCGACCAGCTCAAGTAACCGTCGAACTCCACGGATTGGAAGGCACGACCATGGCGGGACCCGTCCTGGAAATGCGCTCGATCGTCAAGACCTTTCCCGGCGTCAAAGCGCTGTCGGACGTCTCACTGACCGTCCGTCAGGGCGAGGTCCACGCCATCTGCGGTGAGAACGGCGCCGGGAAGTCCACCTTGATGAAGGTGCTCTCCGGCGTCCATCCGCACGGCAGCTACGAAGGGGACATCCTTTTCGAGGGAGAGATCTGCTCCTTCAAGGACATCCGGGCGAGCGAGCAGCACGGCATCGTCATCATCCACCAGGAACTGGCGCTGTCGCCGTATCTCTCCCTCGCGGAGAACATCTTCCTCGGCAACGAGCACGCCAAGGGCGGGTTCATCGACTGGAGGCAGACCCTCGGACACGCCTCGGAGCTGCTGCGCCGGGTGGGCCTGAGCGACCACCCGGAGACCCGCGTCGCCGACATCGGCGTGGGCAAGCAGCAGCTCGTGGAGATCGCGAAGGCGCTGTCGAAGAAGGTCAAGCTCCTCATCCTCGACGAGCCGACAGCGGCACTGAACGACGAGGACAGCGACAAACTCCTGGATCTCATCCTGGAGTTGAAGAACCAGGGCATCACCTCGATCATCATCTCCCACAAGCTCAACGAGATCCGCAAGGTCGCCGACTCGGTGACGATCATCCGCGACGGGCACTCCATCGAGACCCTCGACGTGAAGTCGGCGGAGACGACCGAGGACCGGATCATCAGCGGCATGGTCGGGCGCGACCTCGACCACCGCTTCCCGGAGCGCACCCCGCACCAGCCGGAGAAGGGCGCGGCACCGGCCCTGGAGATCCGCGACTGGACCGTGCTCCACCCGATCGACCACCAGCGCAAGGTCGTCGACGACGTGTCCATCCAGGTGCGGCGCGGCGAGATCGTCGGCATCGCGGGCCTGATGGGCGCCGGCCGCACCGAGCTCGCGATGAACGTCTTCGGGCGCTCCTACGGCCGGTACGCGGGCGGCACGGTCCTCAAGGACGGCAAGGAGATCCGGACGAAGTCCGTCGCGGAGGCGGTCCAGCACGGCATCGCCTACGTCACGGAGGACCGCAAGCACTACGGCCTCAACCTCATCGACACGATCAACCGCAACATCTCGCTCACCGCGCTGAGCAAGGTGGCCAAGCGCGGCGTCGTCGACGAGCAGGAGGAGCGGCAGGTCGCCGAGGGCTTCCGCAAATCCATGAACATCAAGGCCCCGACCGTGTTCGAGCGGGTCGGCAAGCTCTCCGGCGGCAACCAGCAGAAGGTCGTCCTCAGCAAGTGGATCTTCGCGGGTCCTGACGTGCTGATCCTGGACGAGCCGACACGCGGCATCGACGTCGGTGCCAAGTACGAGATCTACACGGTCATCGACCGGCTGGCGGCCGAGGGCAAGGCGGTCGTCTTCATCTCCTCCGAGCTGCCCGAACTGCTCGGCATGTGCGACCGCATCTACACCATGGCCGCCGGCCGGCTCACGGGCGAGTTCCCGCGCGCCGAGGCCACGCAGGAAGTGCTGATGCGTCAGATGACGAAGGACAAAGAGGTAACGCGATGAGCACCGATGTGACCAAGAGCCCGGCGGCCGCGCCGCCCGGCAAGAGCGGCGGGTCCGCTTCCGGCGACGGACTGCTCCAGCTCGTGCTGGACGGCCTGCGCCGCAACATGCGCCAGTACGGCATGCTGATCGCCCTCGGTCTGATCGTGATCCTGTTCCAGGTGTGGACCGGCGGCGACCTGCTGCTGCCTCGCAACGTCTCCAACCTGGTGCTCCAGAACAGCTACATCCTGATCCTCGCGATCGGCATGATGCTGGTGATCATCGCGGGACACATCGACCTGTCGGTCGGCTCCCTCACGGCGTTCACCGGCGCCTTCGCAGCCGTGCTGATGGTGCAGCACGACATGGCATGGCCCCTCGCGCTGCTGCTGTGTCTGGCCATCGGCGCGGTGGGCGGCGCGGCACAGGGCTTCCTGATCGCCTACCTCGGCATACCCTCCTTCATCGTCACCCTCGCGGGCATGCTGGTCTTCCGCGGTCTGACGGAGATGCTCCTGAAGGGGCAGACGCTCGGCCCGTTCCCGGACGGCCTGCAGAAGATGGGCAACGGCTTCCTGCCGGAGGTCGGCCCGAACACCAACTACCACAACCTCACGCTGCTGCTGGGCTTCGCGCTGATCGCCTTCTCGGTCATCCAGGAGGTCCGCGACCGCAAGCGGCAGCAGGAGTTCGCCCTCGAAGTGGCGCCCAGGAACCTCTTCCTGCTCAAGCTCGTCGCCATCGTCGCCGCGATCCTCACGGTCACGATGCTGCTCGCCAGCTACAAGGGCGCGCCGATCATCCTGATCATCCTCGCGCTGCTGGTGGTCGGCTACGGCTACGTGATGCGCAACGCCGTCTTCGGCCGTCACATCTACGCGATCGGCGGCAACCTGCCGGCCGCGCAGCTTTCCGGCGTCAAGGACAAGAAGATCACCTTCCTTGTCTTCCTGAACATGGGCGTGCTCGCGGCCCTGGCGGGCATGGTGGTCGCCGCCCGTCTGAACGCGGCCTCGCCGAAGGCGGGCCTCAACTTCGAACTCGAGGCGATCGCCTCGTCGTTCATCGGTGGAGCCTCCATGAGCGGCGGTGTCGGCACCGTCCTCGGCGCCATCATCGGCGGTCTCGTCCTCGGCGTGCTGAACAACGGCATGAACCTCCTCAGTGTCGGCACCGACTGGCAGCAGGTCATCAAGGGCCTCGCTCTGCTGGCCGCGGTCGGGTTCGACGTGTGGAACAAGCGCAAGTCAGGTTCGTAAACGACTGGGGCCCCGCCAACCGGCGGGGCCCGATGTCCTTTGCGGACTGTGCTTGCCCTTACGGGAGCCGCACACGTGACTCCGCCCGCCCCCGAAGGCGGCGGGCTTCCGGCACAAAGGCTGCCGTCCGGCCCGAACCGGTTCCCACAGGAACAACAGAAAGAAACTGCACGGCTACGCATCGCACATGTCGGGGAAGGGGAATTCCCCATCATTCACGAGGAGCCGCACATGGAACTGAACAGACGCACAGTCATCGCGGGCGCCGCGGCTGCGGGCATCGCCGCGACCACTCTCGGCACGGGTACCGCACAAGCAGCCCCGGGAGGCGGGAAGCCGGTGAAGTCGCTCTTCGGCAAGCTCGCCGACGGCACGAAGATCTACAGCTGGGCCCTGGAGAACGGCGGCACCCGCCTGAAGGTCCTCTCCTGGGGCGGCATCGTCCAGTCCCTGGAGATCCCCGACCGGCACGGCCGCTACACCAACGTCTCCCTCGGCTTCGACAACATCGAGGACTACGTCGCCAAGACGCCGTACTTCGGCGCCCTGATCGGCCGCTACGGCAACCGCATAGCCAAGGGCCAGTTCAGCATCGACGGCAAGGCCTACCAGGTCGACGTCAACGACGGCGTGAACAGCCTGCACGGCGGCGCCAAGGGCTTCGACAAGCGCGTGTGGGACGTCGAGCCGTTCACCAAGGGCTCCGACGTCGGCCTGCACCTGTACTACACCAGCGTCGACGGCGAGATGGGCTACCCCGGCACCCTCAAGGTGAAGGTCACGTACACCCTCACCAAGCAGGGCGACTGGCGCATCGACTACGAGGCCACGACCACCAAGGCCACCGTCGTCAACCTCACCAGCCACGTCTACTGGAACCTCGCCGGCGAGGGCAGCGGCACGATCGAGAACCACGAGCTCACGATCGCCGCCGGCCGCTACACGCCCACCGACTCGGGTCTGATCCCCACGGGCGAACTGGCGACGGTGCACGGCACGCCCTTCGACTTCCGCAAGACCAAGGCGATCGGCCGCGACATCCGCGACGGCCACGTCCAGCAGGTGCAGGCCAAGGGCTACGACCACAACTGGGCGCTCGACAAGGGCATCACCGCCAGGCCCGAGCACGTAGCGACCCTGCGCGAGCCGCACTCCGGCCGCACCCTGCGGATCTCCACCGACCAGCCGGGCCTGCAGTTCTACTCCGGCAACTTCCTCGACGGCACCCTCACCGGCACCGGCGGCCGCACCTACCGCCAGGGTGACGCCCTCTGCCTGGAGACGCAGCACTTCCCGGACGCGCCGAACCACCCGAACTTCGCGTCGACTCTGCTGCGGCCGGGCCAGAAGTACCGCACGACGACGGTCCACTCGTTCGACGCGTGACGTCACACTTCTTTCACATGAGTTGAACGGCGCAACGCCTGTCTCCGTATCTCTGGGTGGCCCGTGCTCCCCCGCACGGGCCACCCAGAGACGGAGGACCCGACCTCCCCACCGGGTCCGCCCCATACGGAGGTTCCATGCCCGACAACGTCACCTCGCTGTTCCGCGGCACGGCAGCGCACAGCCCCTCGATGGCTGCGCTGGCGCGTGAGGGCGACGGTACGGGTCCGGTGGACTTCTGCATTCCGTGCAACCCGTACTTCCCCACGCCCGCCATGTTCGACGACCTGGCCGGCCGGTTGCGCGAGATCATCACGTACTACCCGAGCAGCGCCGACACGATCACCGGCGAGCTCTGCAATCTGCTCCAACTGCCGCCGCAGTGCGTCGCGATGGGCAACGGCTCGACCGAACTCATCACCTGGATCGACCACTTGCTGGTCCGCGAGTCCATAGCCATCCCCGTCCCCACCTTCGGCCGCTGGACCGACCAGCCGATGGAGACCGGCAAGCGCGTCGACATGTTCCCGCTCCAGGAGTCCAGCGGATTCGCCCTGGACCTCGCGCAGTACGCCGACTTCATCCGCAAGCGAGGCACCCGGGTCGCCGTCCTGTGCAACCCGAACAACCCCGACGGCGGCTTCATACCCCGCCAGTCGCTCATCCAGTTCATGGACTCGATGGCGGACCTGGACCTCATCGTCATCGACGAGTCGTTCCTGGAGTTCGCCGACGCGGAAGCCGACCCGAGCGTCGTCGAGGACGCGGTGATGCGCCCCAACGTGATCGTGCTGCGCAGCCTCGGCAAGAACTTCGGCCTGCACGGCATTCGCTTCGGCTACCTCGTCGCCAACCCGGCCCTCGCGGGCAGAGTGCGCTCGATGCTGCCCAAGTGGAACCTCAACTCCTTCGCGGAGACCGTGGTGTTCATGCTCAAGGACCACGGCGCCGAGTACATGGAAAGCCTGCACATGGTCCGCCGCGACCGGCTCGACATGGCCCGCCAGCTCTCCGGGCTGCCCGGCCTGACGGTCTACCCGTCGCAGGGCAACTTCCTCTTCGTGCGCCTCCCCGTGGGCGCCGAAGGCACCGTGGTCCGGGACCGACTGCTCACCGAGCACCGGATCCTGGTCCGCGAGTGCGGCAACAAGATCGGTTCGTCCAGCCGCTTCCTGCGGCTCGTGGTGCGCCCCCAGGTGGACGTGCGTCGCCTGGTGTCCGGCCTGGAACAGGTGCTCTACGGGACCAGGAGGGGAGCCGCCGTGCCCGAGCTGGGCACCGGGACCAGCTACAGCTCGGGTACGGCGGCGGTGGACCGTCTGGTCAGCGCGACCAACGGGGCGGGGATGCAGGGGCTGGCCGCGCAGGCGAACGCGTGGCCGGGACCCGCGGCGGCCCAGCCCGCGCCGATGCCCATGCCGGCGCCCGCCCCGGTACCGAGCCTGCCGCCCGCTCAGCCCGCGCCACAGCCCGCGGCAGCGGCGGTGAGCTACCCGGCCCCCCAGCCCGCCGCCGTGGCGAACTACCCGACTCCGCAGCCCGCCGCCGCCGCGGCCGGCTACCCGAACCCGCAGCCCGCTGCCGTACCGAACTACCCGGCCCCGCAGCAGCCCGCCGTCTGGCCCGCACCTGCGGCGGCCCAGTCACCGGCGCAGACCCCCGGGGCGATGCCGGGCCTGGCGCCGGCCCCTGCACCCGTCCAGGCCGCCGCCGTGGCCGCCGGGCTGCAGCCCGTCGTACAGACCGGCATGCCGGGCCTCGCCGCCTCCCAGGGCGCCCAGGGCGGTCTGACCGCCGCACAGGTGCGCGGCCGCACCCAGCCGGAACCGCAGCCGCAGCCCACCGGATGGCCGGCCGCGGCGCGGGCCCTCTACAACCAGGCCGGATAGGGCCCGGGGGCCGGTCGGTCCGTCAGTACGCGACCGGCCAACCGGTGCTCCAGCTCAGCAGGTTGATGCCGAGCTTGGGAGTGCCGTTGTCGTTGCCGTCGTAGTAGTGGTAGACGATCAGGTCGCCGTCGGTGTCGGCCATGATGGACTGGCCGCCGGGGCCGATGACCCTGCCGTGCGACTCCAGGACGGGCGTGCCGCCGTTGCTCATCATGGCGACGCCGTTCTTGTCGTAGTACGGCCCGGTGATGCTGGTCGCGCGGCCGACCTTGACCTTGTACGTCGAGCTGGTGCCGTTGCAGCAGACGTCGTACGAGGCGAACAGGTAGTAGTAACCGTTTCGCTTGACGATGTACGGCGCCTCGACGGCCTTCGTGCCGGTCGGCCGGGAGGCGATCGAGTAGCGCGTGGTGTTGGAGGAGAGCTGCTTCGCGGTCGAGGGGTCGATCTGGATCATCTTGATCCCGGTCCACCAACTGCCGAAGGAGAGCCACCACTTGCCGTTGTCGTCGACGAAGAGGTTCGGGTCGATGGCGTTGTAGTCGCTGGAGGTCGTGGACGTGTAGACGACCCCGTAGTCGGTCCAGGATCCCGGCAGTCCCGTGCTCGAACCGGCCACGCCGATGGCGGACTTGTTGGATCCGAAGGTCGAGACGGCGTAGTACATCAGGTACTTGCCGCCGTGGTACGAGATGTCGGGCGCCCAGGCCTCGGTCGCGTACGTCGACCACCAGCTCGGCTTGGTGGTGAAGGCGTCGCTCCCGGCCGTGAAGGCGGTGCGGTCGGTCGAGGTCTTGTAGCCGAGACCGCCGCCGGTGGCGTACAGCAGGTAGCGGCCCGACGAGGTCTTGACCATCGTCGGATCGTGCACGATCACGGACCCCGTGACGGTGCCGGGGTTGGGGTAGGCGTTCGCCGTGCTCGGCACGAGGGCGAGCAGAACGGCCGCGGGGACGGCGAGGAGGGCGGTTCTGCGGGACGTACGCGAGGTGCGGGAGCTACGTGGGGTGCGGGAGGTACGGGAGGTACGGGAGGTGCGGGAGGTGCGGCTCATGCGGATCCTCCGGGCTCTAGGGGCTCTAGGGGCTCTATAGGTTCGAAGTCTCGAACGGCGACCGTGTTCTCGGACGGCTCTGGCTGCGAAACGTAGAATCGAAGCGCTTGCGCGTCAACGCTTCGGACGCAGAAGTTAAAACGATTCACGAACTCCCTTGGCCGAACACAGGGCTTGACGGTTCGTCACTTTGCCCAACGCACAGGCCTCCGACAGCATGCGTCCCTACGGTGCCGTGTTCATGACAGACAACCCGCTGAACAACAGCGCAGAGCCCAGAGTCGGGCGTCGTACCGTCCTCATCGCCACCGGCGCCACGGCCGCCGCACTGGCCGTGGCCGCGGCGGCACCCACATCCCCCACCGCCGACGCGGCGTCCGCCGCGGACGCGGCCCCGGTCGCCGCCGCGGCCGTCTGCACCCTCACCAAGGAGATGACCGAAGGCCCCTACTACCTCGACGGACAGTACGTCCGCGCCGACGTCACCGAAGGCAAGGCCGGCGCCCCGCTCAAACTCGTCCTCACCGTCGTCGACGACGACACCTGCGTGCCGCTGAGCAACGCGCTCGTGGAGATCTGGCACTGCGACGCGCTCGGCGAGTACTCCGGATTCGTCGGCGGCAACGGCCACTCGGAGCCGGACGACGGGACCTTCCTGCGCGGCGGTGTGCTGACGGGCACCGACGGCGTAGCGAAGATCACGACGATCTACCCGGGCTGGTACCGCGGACGCTGCGTCCACATCCACCTCAAGGTGCACACGGGCGTCACGCTCACCTCCGACGGCTCGTTCACGGGCGGCCGCGAACTCCACACCGGCCAGCTCTTCTGCAACGAGACCATCACCGCGGCGATGGCGAAGGTCAGCCCGTACTCGACCAACACCGTCACCCGCACCACCCTCGCCCAGGACTCCATCTACGACGACGGAGGCGCCGCGTCCGGCCTCCTCACCCTTACCGCGCTGGGCAGTTCGGCCTCCGCGGGCTACACCGGCACGCTGACGGTGGGCGTCGAGACGAGCTGAGGCGACAGGCGCAACGGGCCGGTCGGTGCGCGCACGGGCTGGTCGGCGGGCGCACGGGCCGGTCGGCGGGCGCTTTCAACTCCCCAGTGGTGCACCGCAGATGGAGTCGGAGGGCCTGCCGTCCGGTCCGACCGGGACCTCCCCGGCGAGCATCACCCGGTGCATGATGCGCGGGAAGTCGAGGTGCCCGGTGTCGCTGGGGGCCAGGTGGATGGTGGCGCGGTTGTCCCAGAACGCCACGCTGCCCGGCTCCCAGCGGAAGCGGACGGTGTACTCGGGCCGGGTGACCTGCTCGACGAACAGTTCGAGCAGCAGCCGGTTCTCCGCGCGCGACACATCGAGGATCTGCTCGACGTAGTAGCCGTTGACGAACAGCAGCCGCTCGCCGCTCTCGGGATGCACGCGCACCACCGGGTGGACGGTGGCGACCTGGTGGTCCTGGAGGTGCTGGACGTAGGCGTCATGGCCGGGGCGCGGCTGGTAGCCGACCCCGAGGCGGTGCTCGGCGCGCAGCCGGTCGGCGAACTCCCTTACCGGCTCCGAGAGTCCGGCGTACGCGGCCGCCAGGTTCGACCACGTGGTGTCCCCACCGTACGGCGGCACGGTCTCGGCACGCAGGATGGTCGCGGCGGGCGGATTCACCCGGGCACCGTGGTCGCAGTGCCACCCCCGGGACAGGGTGTGCCGCCGCCGCTCCAGCCATTCCTGGTGGTCCATCCCGTAGCGTCCGGCCAGCTCCAGCCGGTCGGCCGTGGTCTCCACCTCAGGGAAGTCCTCCGGCGAGGCCTTGCCCCGGGAACGCAGCACAACCGGCTCACCGAAGCGCCGGGCCAGCGCGACATGGGCGGCATGGTCGAGCCGCTGATCCCGGAAGAACAGCACCTTCCAGCGCAGCAGCGCCGCCCGGATCACCGCGACGGCCTCGTCGTCCAGCGGGCCCGCCAGATCGACGCCGGTGATCTCGGCCCCGGTGTACCCGGTCACGGGATTGACCTTGGCCCCGACCCCGGCACCGGCCTCGGCCTCGGCCTCGGCCTTCGCAGTATGCGTCGTCACGTCCGCCTCACTCCGCTTTCGCTCGTGCAGGAACTGGTGCGGCCAGTAGATCAGCTGCAAGGCGGGCGGCAGCGCCCGAACAGATCGACCCCGGCCCGCACGGTCTTGCCGGACGGCTCCAGCTCTCGTTCCAGCACCTCCGAGCGGTCGGCGGGCGCCCGTACGAGCACCTGTACGCCTTCACCACGTACGCCACCAAGTGACCGTAGGGTCCGCCCGCTTCTTTGCCAGTGTCGTGCTTCCGCGCCCCGAGTAAAGGGCGCTACGCGTCGGCTACGCCGATTCCGCTGCGCTCCACCCTTGACTCGGGCCACTCCAGCACGGGTGAGAAGCGAGCGGGCGGCCCAGGGGTGAGGGGTCCCCAGCCGAGTGCCCGCTTACGTCGGCTGCGTCGCGGGCCGGGAGTGAGGGGCGCGATCGCGCCTCGCCAGCACGCCGGGCAGGCTTAGCGAGTGACGGTCAGTGGATGGGCCGCACCCCCCACCTCGCCAGCACGCCGGGCGGGTTCAGCGGCGAGCGGGTGAGTGGGCGGCGGGGATGGGGAAGTGGAAGGTTTCGGACAGGCAGGGGTCGTAAAAGCCCAGGATGTGGGGACCCGGGATGTCCGAAACCCTCCACTTACTCCTCATCACTCCTCCCTGGCCCCCTCAGATGGGAGGGGTGGGGGTTGTGTGACTTCGTCACCCGGCACGCCCGACCCGCCGTGCCTCCCCTGCGCCCCACCCACTCGCCGTCACCCGCTGAACCCGCCCGGCGTGCCCCCGACGCAGGGGACGCGCCCGCCCCCACTCACCGCTCGCCGCTAAGCCCGGCCGGCGTGCTGGCGAGGCGCGGTCGCGCCCCTCGCCCCCGGCCCGCTCCCCAGCTGACGTAAGGGGGCACTCGGCTGGGACCCCTCACCCCTGGGCCGCCCGCTCGCTTCTCACCCGTGCTGGAGTGGTCCGAGTCAAGGGTGGAGCGAAGCGGAATCGGCGTAGCCGACGCGGAGCGCAGCGCAGCGCCCTTTACTCGGGGCGCGGAAGCACGACACTGGCAAAGAAGCGGGCGGACCCTACGGCCACTGCCTGACCGGCGCCCACACGAACCGCACCAAGCTTGCCCTGGGTGGGTCACGCGGAGTGGCGGACGATCCGGAACGTAGGGTGGTCGGCCGGTTCGGGGAGTTCGCGGAACGTCTCGCTGACCGTGGGGAACTTGCCGAACTGGCTGAGGTAGTCCTCGATCAGCGGTGGCCGTTCCGCGACCGGCACCTCGACCGCGTCGAACTCCTCGACCCGGCCCTTGCGGGTGAGGCGCCCGCTCCCGGCGGCGCGCAGATTGCGCGACCACTCGGTCTGCCCGCGCGGGGCTATCAGGTAGCGCTCGCCCTCGTGTTCGAGGACAGCCACCGGCACCTTGCGCCACTGGCCGCTCTTGCGGCCTCGGACGGACAGCGTGCTCAGGACGCTCCTGGCGAAGAGCTTGGCCATCCGGTTTCCGATGACCCGCGCGCCCCAAGGGGGCCGCAGGTAGCGCGACTCGGCTGTCATCGTGCCTCCTCATACGGAATACGGAATTCTGTGGGACCCCACGGAGTCCTAGGGGCCCTTACGAGGCCCTACGAGGGCCCACGAGGACCTACGAGGCCCCTTGGATACGGGTCTATCGCGAACGCGCCCATCAGATCCAGCCCTGTTGCCACGCGTGATGGGCGGCGGCGTGACGGGTGGGCGTGCCCAGCTTGGACATGGCGGCGGACAGGTAGTTGCGGACCGTGCCGGGCGCCAGGCTGACCGCGGTGGCGATCTCGGCGACCGAGGCTCCGGTGCGGGCGGCCCGCAGGACCTCCAACTCCCGGTCGGTGAGCGGGCAGTCGTTCTCGGTCAGCGCCGACGCGGCGATGTCGGGGTCGACGTATCGGCGTCCGGCGGCGATGTCGCGGATGATCTCCGCCAGTCTGGCCGCCGGGGTGGTTTTGGTGACGAAGCCGCGCACGCCGGCGGACAGGGCGCGGCGCAGCACGGCGGGTCGGGCGTGCCGGGTGACGATGACGACCTGGGTGGGCAGTTGGCCGTCCCGGATCTCCTCGGCGGCGCGCAGGCCGTCGGTGGGCGGCATCTCCAGGTCGAGTACGGCGATGTCGGGGCGGTGCTCGCAAGCCAGCCGTACGGCGTCGGTGGAGGTCGCCGCCTCGGCGACCACGGTGAGGTCGTCCTCAAGACCGAGCAGCGCGACGAGGGCGCTTCTGAGGAGGTCCTCGTCGTCGGCGATCAGCAGCCGGATCATCGTCAGGCCTTCCGTTGCGTCGGCAGCGACGCCTCGACCACGAAGCGGTCGCCGTCGCGGTTCCAGGTCAACTCGCCGCCAGCCGCCTCCAGTCGCTCCGCGAGGCCGCGCAGGCCTGTGCCCTCCAGGCCGGCGGGGTGCTCGTCGGCACCGTCGTTGCTCACCCGGAGACGGGCAAGACCACCGGTGACGCGATAGTCGACCTCGGCGTGCCGCGCCTGGCTGTGCCGGAGCACGTTGGTGGTGGACTCGCGCATCACCAGACCGAGGAGGTGACGGGCCGGGTCGGCCAGACCGGAGGTCAAGTCGGTCGCTGAGGCGGCGGGTTCGAGGTTCAGCGTGGCATCGATGTCGGCGGCGGCCAGCACCCGCGTCGCGTTCACGATCTCGTCGTCCAGCGTCGTACGGCGGTAGCCCTGCACCACGGCCCGGGTGTCGCTGAGGGCGTCGACCGCGAGTCGCTGGACGTCCTTCATCTCCGCCGCCGCCCGCGCCGGATCCCTCTCGACGAGCCGGGCCGCCAACTCGCTCTTCAACGCGATGACTTGGAGGTGATGGCCCTGAATGTCATGCAGGTCTGCGGCGAACCGCAGCCGCTCGTCCTTGACTGCCACCTCCGCCTCCAGCCGCCGCGCGTCATCCAGTCGCCGCGCGGTGTCCCAGGCCCACAGGGGGCCGAGCGTCACCCAGACGGTGAGGGCGACGAGCCCGGCCGGGAAGAGGACGGCGTATGCCAGGTCGTGGCCGCCGTCGCCGTAGGCCAGGGCGACGGCGCCGCCTGGGAGCAGCGCGAGGACGACGGCGTAGGCGATGAGTTGGCGTCTGCGGCGCGGTGGGAGGTACGTCGCGGCGATGGCCACGACCACGGCCGGCGCGACCGGCCATAGCCCGTAGTTGTGCCGGGCGAGCGGGAGCACTGCGAGGACAACTCCAGCCGCGCTGGCGGCGATCAGCCATCCCATGGGCGGCCCGCTGTCGTCCGTGTCCGGCATCGGCCGCAGCGCCAGCCGCCGACTGAGCAGCACCACGCTCGCCACCACCTCGACCACAAGTGCGGCGGCACTCGGGCCGCGGGCCCACAGCGGGACATCGCCGTCGAGGGTCCACTCCCCGACGAAGGCGACCAGGACGCACGCGGTCATGCCCGGCACGGTCCACCAGGTGTAGCGCCGAAAGCCCGCCAGTCCGGGCCCGCGCACGTCCGTGCCGTGAACGATCGATCCGTCGTCCCCCATCGGGCCATTGTGGCCCAGGCCGCGCCGCATGACACCGCATGACAGATGTCACGCGAGGACGTGACAACTCCACGCGCTCCCCTGCGGATTCGCCACTACTGGGCGGCATCGCCCCGCAGCAGGCTGAAGACATCCCACCGAACCACCCAAGCACCCAACCACCCAACCACCCAAGACCGGAGGCCACCATGACCGCTCGACCCACCGCTCGACCCGCCGCTCGACCCACCCCTCGACCCACCTCCCGTACCCCTGACACGACCACGCCCCCTCCGGCGCCCGACGCGCGGCACCCGGCCGCGGCGCTGATACGACGGCGCCTGCCCACGCTGCTGGCCGTGGCCGTCTGGATCCTCAACCTGGTCGTGTCCGGCTCGCAGGACGTGACGGACGCCGTCGACGGTTTCGGGGAGGTCCTGCCGCTGCTGCCCCTGATCTACGTGATCGTCCACCAGCTCGGCACGCCCCGGGCGACCTGGCCGGTCCTCGGCGCGGGTGTGGTGGCCATCTTCGTCCTCCCCTTGCAGGACGCGGTCGCCCCCTCCACCGTCCTCGTCGCTCTCGCCCTGGCCGTACTGGTCTGGGGCGCCCTTCGCGGGACCCCGCACGACGGACGAACCGGTCTCGGCATTCAGGCCGCGGGCACCCTCGTGTTCGCGGGGCTCGCCCTGGCCGGCCTCGCGGTGGACCCGGACCTGGGCCGGTACTTCGTGGCGGCCGGCTGGTTCTTCCACGGCGGCTGGGACTTCGTCCACCTGAGGCGCGACCAGGTCGTCTCCCGTACGTTCGCCGAGTGGTGCGGCGTCGTGGACGTGCTCGTCGCCGCCCAGCTGCTGTTCCTGGTGTGACGACAGCGGTAGCGAGCCGCTGCCCGACGTCAACGGGCCGCTTCCCCTTCACCAGCCCGCCCCCTCCCCGTCACCAGGCCGTACGGCAGGCCCACGCGGCGCCCCTGCCGTCCAAACCGCGTAATCCGCCCGCGTCGAGCACCCCGGGCGGCCGTGCCGACCGGTTGCTGCGTGGAGAATGGCCCCCACACCCGCACCGCCCGCACCACGCAGGTTTTGCCCAGGAGGCTTCTTTTGGCGCTCAGCAGACGTACCTTCGGAGCCTTCGCCGGTACGACCGCGCTCGGTCTCGCGCTGAGCGGCAGCGCCGGGGCGGAGGCGCCCTCGGCCCATGCGGCGCGGTCCGTGCCGACGGGGCCCGCGCCCGAGCCGCCGGGAGCCGACGGACAGAAGCACACGGTCGGCTTCGACCGGTACTCGCTGCTGGTCGACGGCAGGCGTCTCGTCGTGTGGTCGGGCGAGCTGCATCCCTTCCGGCTGCCGAGCCCGTCGCTGTGGCGGGACGTGCTGCAGAAGATGCGGGCGCACGGCTACAACGCGGTCAGTATCTATGTGGCGTGGAACTACCACTCCGCGGCGCCCGGTCACTACGACTTCACCGGCGTCCGCGACCTGGACCTGTTCCTGCGCATGGCCGCCGAGACCGGCCTGTATGTCATCCTGCGCCCCGGCCCTTACATCAACGCCGAGGTCGACGGCGGCGGTTTCCCCGGCTGGCTGACGGCGACGAAGGGGACGGCGCGGACCGCCGACCCGACGTATCTGTCGTACGTCGACGAGTGGTTGACCGCCGTGAACCGCATCGTGGCCAAGCACCTCTACACCAAAGGCCGTGGCACGGTCCTGCTCTACCAGATCGAGAACGAGTACGACGCCCATGTCACCGAGCCCACCGGCCGCGCCTACATGTCCCACCTGTACAAGAAGGTGCGTGCCGACGGCATCGATGTGCCGCTGTTCCACAACGACAAGGGCAGGAACGGCTATTGGGTGCCCGGCTCCTTCGACACCGGTGGGGAGAAGGGGCGTTGGCTGTACGGCTTCGACGGCTACCCGTCGCCGTCCGGGAACCCGCCGGACTGGGGGCACTTCGGGATCGGCGGCGGGCAGGGCGGCGCCACCGCCAGCCCGCGGACGCCCGGGTTCGTCCCGGAGTTCGGCGGCGGCTGGTTCGACCCGTGGGGCGGCGGCTGGTTCAAGGGCAAGGGGTACGAGGAGTCGCGCCGCACGCGTGACGCGGCGTACGAGCGGCGGTTCTATCTGACCAACCTCGCCAACGGCATCACGCTCCACAACGTCTACATGACCTTCGGCGGCACCTCGTGGGGCTGGCTGCCCGCGCCGGTCGTCTACACGTCGTACGACTACGGGGCGGCCTTCGACGAGGGGCGCAACGCGACCGCCAAGCTGGCCCCGATGCATCAGCTCGGCCATCTGCTGCGGCACGTACCGGACTTCGCCAAGCTGGAGCGGGCCGCCGCGGTGAAGGCCGGGGACGACCGGATCAAGGTGTATCACCTGACCAACCCCGACACCGGCTCCCATGTGTACGTGCTGCGCAACGACAGTACGGAGGAGGTCACTTCGGACCTTCCCGCCGCCGACACCCAGGTGCCGGTCACGATTCCGGCGCGCGACGCCCGGCTGATCACCACCGGACTCGCCCTGGGCAGGCGGAAGTTGAAGTACGCCACCGCGCAGCCCATGCTGTCGTTCACCGCGGGGCGCCAGGACATCGCCCTGTTCGTCGGGCGGCCCGGCGAGCGGGCGCAGATCGTGCTGGAGTGCCCGACCGAGCCGACGGTCACCCGGCTGGACGCCGAGGCCGGATGGCTGTGGGACCGCGGCCTGCTGTACGCGTCCGCCACCCTCGGAGTCGGCGGCCTGACCCGGCTGCTGATCGAGGGCGACGGCATCGACACCCCGCTGCTGCTCCTGCTCGCCGACGACGCGACCTCTCTGCAGCTGTGGCCCTACGAGACCCCGTCGGGCCCGGTCCTCGTGTACGGTCCGGCGCTGCTGCGAAGCGCCTCTCTGCGCGGGGACACGGTCCACCTCACCGGCGACACGGTCGCGAACGGGACGGGCCTGGAGGTGTGGGGGCCGCGCGGCATGGGCGAGGTGGTGTGGAACGGGGGCACCCTGCGCACGCTGCCCACCCTGGGCGGGAGTCTGCGGGCCGAGCCGGTGATCCCGGGGGTGGGCGAGGTGAAGCTGCCCGCGCTCGGCGGCTGGCGGCGGCGCACGGAGAACCCCGAGTCCGAGCCCGGCTTCGACGACAGCGAATGGCAGGAGGCCGACAGGACCTCGTCGTACAGCACGACACCCGTGCCCGCCGGACAGCCCGTGCTGTTCGCGGACGACTACGGCTTCCATTACGGGGATGTCTGGTACCGGGGCCGCTTCACGGACACGACCGGCACGGAGTCGGTGTCGCTGTCGTACAGCACGGGCACGCAGGGGTTGCTGATGGCCTGGCTGGACGGGGAGCCGTTGGGCACCCATCGGATGCCCGTGCCGGACAATGCCTCGGTGCGGCAGGGCAGTTGGGCGGCGACCGCCACCTGGCCGGTGCCCAGGAAGCAGCGCACGTCCGGCCCTCATGTGCTCTCGGTCCTCGTCCGGCGCATGCAGCACGATCAGGACGGCAAGGCGCTCGACACTCACAAGGCGGCCCGCGGCCTGACGGCGGTGACCTTCGAGGCAGCCTCCACGGAGGCCTCCACGGGGTCCTCCAAGAGGACTTCCAAGCAGGCTTCCCCGAAGGTGAGTTGGCGTCTTCAGGGCGAGACGGCCGTCGATCCGGTGCGCGGGGTGATGAACAACGGCGGGCTGTTCGGGGAGCGCGAGGGGTGGCATCTGCCGGGGTTCGCGGACCGCGGCTGGCAGCTCGTCGACCTGCCGCGGGCGGACCGGCGGCAGGGCGTGACCTGGTACCGGACGGGTTTCCGGCTCTCCGTCAATCCGGGTGTGGACGCCTCGATCGGGCTCACCCTGACCGACGACGCGTCCCGCGCCTATCGCGTCCAGATCTTCCTGAACGGCTGGAACATGGGCCAGTACATCAACGATGTGGGCCCGCAGCACACCTTCGTCCTGCCGAACGGGATCCTCCGCACACGGGGCGCCAACACACTCGCCCTCGCGGTCCTGTCCGACGGGACCACACCCGCAGGCCCGGGTGACGTGAAGCTGACACTGCTGGGCAGCGCGGCCGGAGGAGTGCCGGTGACACCGGTCGACTCCCCCGGCCACGCGTGAACTAGGCCAGCCTGATCACGTTCCAGGACAGCGGCTCCAGGACGGCGGACAACCGGCCGTCCTGGAGAGCGGTCCCCTCGACCGCGTGCGGGGCGACCCGCTCGGGCTCGGCGAGGGTGTTTCGGGCGTCGGGGTCGGCGTCGGCGAGCGCGCTGTGCTCCACCACCGACGTCAACTCCAGCCCGCTCAGGGCGACTTCGAGCGTCAGGGACTCGGTCCGGCTGCGGTTGACCGCGAAGACCGTGACCGTGCCGTCCTCCGCGCGCACGGCGGTGGCATGCAGCAGGTCCGCCTCGCCGTACTTCTTCGTCTCGTACGTCGGCGAGTCCACGCGGACGTCGAGGACCTCGCCGCGGCCGTACCGGGCCGCCTGCGCGAACGGGAAGAACGTCGTCTGCTTCCACGCCGGGCCGCCCGGCTCGGTCATGATCGGCGCGATGACGTTGACCAGCTGGGCGAGACAGGCGACCGTGACGCGGTCGGCGTGCCGGAGCAGGGCGATGAGCAGCGAGCCGAAGACGACGGCGTCCATGACGCTGTAGTTGTCCTCCAGGAGACGCGGGGCCTGAGCCCAGTCCCGCGCGCCGGAGTTCTCGATCTCGTGCCACTCCGAGATGTACCAGACGTTCCACTCGTCGAAGGAGAGGTTGATCTTCTTCTTCGACTTCAGCTTCGCGCCGATGTGGTCGGCGGTGGCGACCACGTTCTCGATGAAGGACTCCATGTCGACGGCGGAGGCCAGGAAGGAGTCGACGTCACCGCCCTCGGGCTGGTAGTAGGCGTGCAGGGAGATGTGGTCGACGAGGTCGTACGTCTCCTCCAGGACCGTCGCCTCCCACGCGGCGAAGGTGGGCATGGCCTGGCTGGAGGAGCCGCAGGCGACCAGTTCGACGGACGGGTCGATCTGGCGCATGGCGCGCGCGGTCTCGGCGGCGATCCGGCCGTACTCCTCGGCGGTCTTGTGACCGGTCTGCCAGGGGCCGTCCATCTCGTTGCCGAGGCACCACAGCTTGATGCCGAAAGGGTCCTTGTCGCCGTGCGCGGCCCGGAGGTCCGAAAGGGCCGTGCCGGCGGGGTGGTTGGCGTACTCCTGCAGTTCGAGGGCCTCGGCGACGCCGCGTGTGCCGAGGTTCACCGCCATCATCGGCTCGGCCTGCGGGCCGACCTTCTTGAGGAAGGCGATGTACTCGGAGAGGCCGAAGCGGTTGGTCTCGGTGGAGCGCCAGGCCAGGTCGAGGCGGCGGGGGCGCTCGTCCGCCGGGCCGACCGAGTCCTCCCACTTGTAGCCGGAGACGAAGTTGCCGCCGGGGTAGCGGATGGCGGTGACGCCCAGCTCCCGGACCAGCTCCAGCACGTCGGTGCGCAGGCCCGCCTCGTCGGCCGAGGGGTGCCCCGGCTCGAAGATGCCGGTGTAGACGCAGCGGCCGAGGTGTTCCACGAAGGAGCCGAAGAGACGGGGGTTGACCTTGCCGATGGTGAAGGCCGGGTCGAGGGTGAAGCGGGCGGTGCTCATGTGCGCCTTTCGGGGTGGGTGCTTACTTGACAGTGGGCCAGCCGTCATGGCTCCAACTCAGCTTGTTCAGGCCGAGCTTGGGCGTGCCGTTGTCGTCGCCGTCGTAGTAGTGGTACGCGAGCCAGTCCTGGCCCTTGTCGCGGAACACGGACTGGCCGCCGGTGCCGAAGTACTGCCCGTGGCCGGCCAGCAGCAGGTCGCCGCCGCCTTCCAGCATCGGCGTGCCGGCGCTGTCGACGTAAGGGCCCGTGATCGATGTGGACCTGCCGACCCTGATCTTGTACGTGGAGTTCACGCCGGCGCAGCAGGCGTCGTAGGAGGCGAAGAGGTAGTAGTGGTGGCCGTGTTTGACGATGTAGGGGCCCTCGACGGCGTACGGCGCGTCGGGGCGGGTCGCCAGGTGGCGGACGGTCGCGCCGGGGACGGCCTTGCCGGTCTTCGGGTTCAGTTCGACCATGCGGATGCCGGTCCAGTACGAGCCGAAGGCCATCCACAGCCTGCCGTCGGCCTTGATGACGCCGGGGTCGATGGCGTTCCAGGTGTCGGTCGTCTCGGAGGTGAAGACCTTGCCCTGGTCGGTCCAGGTGCCGGGCATGCCGGACTTGGAGGTGGCGACGCCGATCGCGGAGTGGTTGGTGCCCCAGGAGGAGACGGCGTAGTACAGCCAGTACCGGCCGTCGCGGAAGGAGAGGTCGGGCGCCCAGGGGTCACCGGTGGAGTTGTACTCGTACCACCAACTGGGCGGCGTGACGAAGGCGTTGCCCGCGTCGTCCCAGTGCTTCATGTCCGTCGACAGGCGGGCGCCGATGATGCCGCCGGTCGAATAGGCCACGTACTGGCCGTTCTTGAGGTGGGAGACGGTCGGGTCGTGGATGATCTCCTGCCCGGTGAGGGGCAGCGGATCGGGGTAGTCGGCAGCCCGCGCGGTGGTGGGCAGCAGGGCGAGGAAGGCGGCGGCGAGTACCGCCGCGAGTCTCGTACGTATCACTGCGCTGACTCCTGCTCCTACTGTCCGGCCAGGCCGGTGTGCGCGACACCCGCCACGATCTGGCGCTGGAAGAAGACGAACACGACGATCAGCGGGAGGCCCGCCATGAGGCCGCCGGCCATGAGCTGGGCCCACTGGATGCCGTAGGAGTTCATGACGGTCGCGATGCCGTTGGGCATGGTCATCAGGTCGGGGTTGTTGGTCACCATGTAGGGCCACAGGAAGTTGTTCCAGGAGGCGATGAAGGTGAAGATGCCGACCGCCGAGAGCGACGGCCTCGACAGCGGCAGGATGATGGTGAAGAAGACCCGCCAGCGGCCCGCGCCGTCGATGAAGGCGGCCTCCTCCAGCTCCTTCGGGATGCCCTGGAAGAACTTGTAGAGGATGTAGACCATCGCGGCGGGCGCGCACTGCGGCAGGATCATGCCCCAGTAGGTGTCGACCATCCCCATCTGCTGGACCGTCGTGAACAGCGGAACGCCGAGGACGGCCGGGGAGATCATCAGGCCCGACATCACCACGCCCATGAGAAGGCCCTTGCCGCGGAACTCCGTACGGGCGAAGCCGTAGCCGGCCAGCGCCGCGACCGTGACCACGATCGCGGTCACGCACACGGAGACGACGAACGAGTTCACGAACCAGTTCGAGATGTTGCCGGTCTCCCACAGCGCCTTCCAGGCCTGGACCGTCCAGACCTTCGGCAGCCAGTGCGGCGGGATCTCGGCCGCCTCCGCCTCGGACTTGAGCGAGGTGAACAGGGCCGCGGCGATCGGCGCCAGGAAGACGGCGGAGACGGCGACGCCGATCAGCGTGAGGACGATCTGGCTGGGTGTCCACGGCTTGCGGGACTTGGTGCGTACGGTGCGTGCGGTCGTCTCGGCGGTGGTCATCGGCCGCCCTCCTCACGGTTGCGCAGCAGCCACATCCGCGCGAGGGCGACGGCTGCGATGATCACGAAGAAGATGATGGACATCGCGGAGGCGTAGCCCACGCGGTAGCTGGTGAAGCCCTGTTCGAGGGTGTACTGGACGAACGAGCGGGTGCTGAGCTCGGGTCCGGGGCCGAAGTCCATCATCACGACGGCCTGGTCGAAGAGCTGGAGCGAGGCGAGGATCTGGAGCGCGATCACCAGGCCGGTGATGTTGCGCAGCATGGGCAGGGTGATGTGGACCATGCGGTGCCAGGCGTTGGCGCCGTCCAGCTTCGCGGCCTCGTACAGGTGGGCGGGGATGCCCTGGAGGGCTGCGAGGTAGAGCAGGAAGCTGAAGCCGACGGTCCACCACAGGGTGGTGATGACGATGGCGAGCATCGCGTACGACTTGTCGGTCAGCCAGGGTGTGTCGAGCCCGAAGGTCTCGTTGAACAGGCCGATTCCCTGGGTGAACAGCCACTGCCACATGTTGCCCGCGACGGTGGAGGGGAGCAGGAACGGCGCGAAGAAGCACAGGCGCCACAGCCATTTGCCGCGTTCGATGTTGTGGGCGAGCATCGCGAGGAGGAAGGCGAGCACGGTGATGCAGGGCACGACCAGGAGTGTGAAGTACGCGCTGTGGCCGAGCGCGTCCCACATCATCGAGTCGCCGAGCGCCTCGCGGTAGTTGTCGAGGCCGATGAAGTTCGCGCCGTCGCCGGAGATGTTGGCGTCCGTGAAGCTGAGGTAGACGCCGCGTATCAGCGGCCAGATCACGAACAGGGCGAAGAGCGCCACGAACGGGGCGACGAACCATCCCCCGTGCTGGAAGCCCTGCTTGCGGCGGACTGTGGCACTCGCGGCGGCGGTCTTCACCCGCGCCGGTGCGACGACGGTCTGGGCACTGGTCGTCATGCGGACGCACCTCCCTGCGCGGCGGTCTTGCCGTCCATCGGGTTCTTCGAGGCGAGCAGCTTGGTGAGGTGGCTCTTCATGGTGGCCGCGGCGGCGGCGGGCTTGGCCGAGCCCATCGTCGAGGAGACGGCGACCGGGCCGAGGTCCTGGGCGAGGACACCGGTGGAGCCCGCGAACCACACCTTCGGCTCGGTGGCCTGGTGGTCCATGGCGCGCGCGTACTCGTTCTGCGGGGTGAGCTTCTTGTACGCGGCCGTGGACAGCGTCGGTGTGTACGCGGGGATGTGGCCGCCGGCCGCCCACTGCAGGGCGTGCTTGACGACGTAGGCGGCCAGTTGGTGCGCGTCCTCGTTGGTGGTGCCGCCGCGGTTCGCCTGGTGGGGCAGGACGAAGGAGTGCGACTCGGCGTGGGTGGCCTGCTTGCCGAAGACGGGCGGCAGCGGGGTCGCGCCGTAGTCGAGCTTGGCGCCGGAGAAGACCGGCACGGACCAGTTGCCCTCCCAGGTGAAGGGGGCGCCGTTGATGAACTGTTCGCCGGTGGGGGCTCCGGGGATGACGTACCCGTCGGCGACGTGCTGCCGCAGGAACTCCAGGACCTGGGTGGCCTTGTCGGCGTCGAAGGTGACCTCGGTCTTGGCGTCGTTGAACCAGGTGCCGCCGAGCTGGGTGTAGAAGGCGACGAAGAACCACCACTGGAAGTTCTGGTCCTGGGTCCACAGACCGATCGTCTGCAGGCCCTTCTTCTGGACCGCCTTGGCCTTCTTGAGGATGTCGAACCACTCGGTGGTGGAGCCGACCGGGATCATCCGGCCGTCGTCACCGAGGAGGTCCGCCTTCTTCAGGACGTCCTTGCGGTAGAAGCAGAGCTGTACGTGGATGTCGAGCGGCAGGGCGTAGAGCTTGCCGTCGATGACGCCGCGGTTCCACAGCGCCGGGTTGTAGTCCTCCTTGCGGACGCCGTACCTGGCGAGGAGGGCCTCGTCCCACGGGTCCAGAAGGCGGCCCGGCGAGAAGCCCGCGACGCGGCCCATGTGCATGACGCCCAGCTCCGGCGCGCGGTTGCCCGCGGCGGCCATGGCCAGCTTGGTGTAGAAGGGATTGCCCCACTGGAGGGTCGAGTCCTTCACGTCGATGGAGGGGTTCGCCTTACGGAAGGCGTCCAGCATCGCGATCATGTTGGCGCCGTCGCCGCCGCTGAAGAGGTTCCAGTAGCGCACGCGGCTGCTCGCGCTGGAGGCCAGTGCGTCCGCTCCGGTGCCGAGCGCGGCGAAGCCGAGGCTTCCCGCAACCGTCAACCCGCCGATTCCGGCCAGGAGTTGCCTACGGTTCAGGCCAGGTTGTCCCATGCCCTGCCCTCACTGTTCGAGATTTCGATAGATGCTCGTAACTTCGAACGGGACCGTAGATAGGAAGCGCTTTCTCGTCAATGGTTTGCGCAAAAATCGACGACCCCCGTCCAGCGACTGGACGGGGGCCTCGGACCTCATGGGGCGCGCTGCCCGGGAATCGCTACCCGGCGAACGCGGGCTGCGGCAGGCCCTTCCCCGCGCCGGGCAGCACCAGCACCGAGCCCGACATCGGGTGCGGCGCCTCCAGCCCCGTACAGGCCGTGGTGATGTACAGATCGGTCAGGTCCGCGCCGCCGAAGGCGCAGGCCGTGGGGCGGCGCACAGGCAGCTCCACGACCCGGTCCAGCTCGCCGGACGGCGTGTAGCGGCGGACCGCGCCGCCGTCCCACAGCGCGACCCACACGCACCCGTCGGCGTCGACGGTGAGACCGTCCGGGAAGCCGTCCTCGACGGTCGCCAACGTCCGCCTGTTTACGGGCAGTTGATCCTCACCCACGTCGAACACGTCGATCCGCCGGGTCGGCGAGTCGATGTAGTACATCAGCCGTCCGTCCGGGCTCCAGCCGGTGCCGTTGCTCACCGCCACGTCGTCGAGGACCGCCTCGGCCGTGCCGTCCGCGGAGAAGCGGGACAGCGTGCCGCCGCCCGCCGCCTCGTCGTAGCGCATCGTGCCGGCCCACAGCGTGCCGTCGGGTGCGACCGCCGCGTCGTTGCCCCGGCGCCCCGGGACGACCTCCCGGTGCAGCCACCGGAAGTCCTGGCCCTCGGGCCCGTAGAGCGCCACGCCGTCGCGGAGGTTGACGACCAGACCGCCGCCCGCCCGTGGCTTCGCCGCGCCCACGTGCTGCTCGGTGACCATGACCGTACGGCGCCCGGATGCGGGGTCGTAGGTGTGCACCCGGGAGCCGAGGATGTCGACCCAGATGAGCCGCTGCCGTGCCGTGTCCCAGGTCGGCCCCTCGCCGAGCGCCGCCTCCTCGCGGACGGCGACCTCGATCGCGCTCACGCCACGCTCCGGTGGCCGAGCCGCTCCGACAGCTCGGCCGCACCCTTCGCGGCGAGCTGCTCCAGCTCGATACGGCGGTCGTCGCTCCAGCGGATCATCGGCACGGAGATGGAGAGCGCGGCGACGACCCGGCCCGTGCGGTCGCGCACCGGGGCGGCGACGCAGCTGACGTCCGGATTGGACTCACGGCGCTCCACGGCGATGCCGCGCGCGCGGATCTCGACGAGGGCCTCGCGCAGGGCGGCCGGGTCGGTGATGCTGTTGGGCGTCATCGCGACCAGGTCCGCGTCGCCGGGGATGCGCGCGGTCAGCTCCGGCTCGGGGAGCGAGGCCAGCAGCATCTTGCCGACGGAGGTGCAGTGGGCGGGCAGCCGGCGCCCGGCGGCGGACACCATGCGCACGGCGTGCGTGGAGTCCACCTTCGCGATGTAGATGACATCCGTGCCCTCGAGGATCGCCACGTGGACGGTCTCGTCGCATGTCTCGGCGACCGAGCGGGCGACCTGCTGCCCCTCGGCGGCGAGGTCCAGCTGCTCGGCGTAGCGGCTGCCGAGCTGGTACGGGCGTACACCGAGCCGGTAGCGTCCCGGCTGACCCGGCACCTGGACGATGTACGAACGGGCGGCCAGGGTGGTCACCAGCTCGTGCACGGTCGTGCGGGGCAGCTGGAGCCTGCGCACGATGTCGGGGGCGGAGAGCGTTCCGTCCCCGTCCAGGAAGAGTTCGAGTATGTCGAGAGCCCGGGTCACGGCAGGTACTAGGCGTCCCACAACCGGCCCCCTCCCTATATGTCTCAGTGCCTGTGTTCGAAATTTCAACAGACGATCGGCATGACGAACACAGGCTAGTCATAGTGGGCGGGGGCGGCAATGGGCGGGCCCCAGGTCGATTGCGGAGTCCTGGCGTTTCCGGGTGCGGCCGGACGGGAAGAGCCCCCACACGCATCCGCCACGGGGGAAGGCCAGGGTGAGAAGGCATGACGGAACCGCCCGGCCCGTTCGCACCTCCGCCGATGCCCGCCTCCGCTCCGCCCGCTCCGGGCCCACCAAGAGCCGCCTGGTACGCCCGGCCGGTGACGGTGGGCCTCGCGGGCCTGCTCCTCGGTGCGGCCGTCATCGGCGTGCCCTGGCTGCTGACCAGGGACGACACCTCCGCGGCCGGCGGGCAGGGTGCCCTGACCGGCGGGTCGACGGCCGCCCTGTCCGCGCCGGAGAAGCTCGGCGAGTTCCTGCACCAGGACGCCGCGGCGAAGGCTCTGCGCAAGGACGGGAGCGCGGACAAGAACGCGAAGCAGTTCGCCACGGCGGACCGGCGCAGCACCGGTCTGCTGTCCACGGCGTACGGCGGCGCCCCGGCCGTCGTCCAGAGCTTCGCCGACCGCAAGTTCGAGAACCTCTTCCAGCTGACGGCCGTCCGCGCGCGCTCCCCACGGCCGTTCGTCGCGTATCAGGATCCCGTCCAGCTGGGACTGGTCGTGGCCCCGAACAAGCTGAGCAGCTTCCGGAAAGTGGACTGCGTGATCTACAACGACCCCACGAACTCCGGCGGCACCCCGGCTTCCGACAGCGTGCACGTCATCTCCTGCCAGCGCACCGCCGACGGCCTGACCGTGCAGATCCGTCAGGTGTCCGGTGACGTGGGCCATGATCCGCAACAGGTCGCCGGGCTGGTCGACCAGGCGTGGACGGCGCTGTCCTGACGCCCGGCGACCGCCCACGTCAGCGGCGCGCCCGGGGGTCTCCCAGTTCCCCGCGCAGCCGTTGTGCCCGTAACACCAGTTCCAGTTCGAAGCGGCGGTCCGGGTCGTCTATCTCGTCGCCCCACAGTTCGCGGATCTGTCGCAGGCGGTAGCGGACGGTCTGGGGATGGACGCCGAGGCGGGCCGCGACCTCGGGGGCGCCACCGCGTGTTTCCAGCCATGCGAGCAGGGTCTCGGCGAGGCGGCGGCCGTGGGTGGGGCCGCAGTGTTCGAGGGGGGCCAGGCATCGCAGGGCGAGGTCGTCGATGAGTTCCTCGGGCTGGAGGAGGACCAGGGCCTCGGTGTGTTCCGTGCAGTGCAGCACCTCACCGGCGGGCAGCAGCCGCCGCTCCATCAGCCGTACGGCGGCCTCCGCCCAGCGCAGCGACTTCGCCGCGTCGGCCAGCGGCACCGGGGGCCCGACCGCGCCCGCCCACCCGGCGAGGGCGCGGTGCAGCAGCTCCGGGCGGCCGGCGGCGGCCGGCTCGGGCACGACCATGCGCGGCTGCTCGTACTCCATGTCCAGGAGCACGTCCTGTCCGACGGCGGGCGCGACGGCCTCGCGGGCCGGGCGCAGCAGCACGGCGACGGCGACCCTCTTGGGCAGCGGCCAGCCGATGCGGGCGGCGCGCTCGACGAGTGCCTCGGCGGGGTCGCCGCGGTGGTGCTCGGCGAGCAGCAGTTCCATGAGGCGGCGCTGCAGCCGCAGCCGTTCCCCGGCCTGGCGTGCCGCGGCCTCGGCGTAGCCGCGTACGGACTGGTCGACGAGGCCGTCCAGGTACTCGTATCCGGCGTCGACGAGTTCGTACATCGCCGGTGGCGGGATCTCGACCATCTGCCCGATCTCGGCGAAGCGGCGCCAGGCGAGCCGGACGCCCAGTCGGTAGATGGCCTGAAGGGAGTCGAGGCTGCGGCCGTGCAGGCCCTCGCCGCGGCCGAATTCCTGGAAGACCTCGGGGTGGACGCGCGGGTGGCCCTCGGCGCTCTCCAGGTGCTGCACGAAGACCTCGATGGCCCGGCGGATGCCGATCAGCGCCATGGGTTCGCCGGAGTCGTCGAGCACGACGGGCAGGTGCGGGTACTCGCGGCGGATCTCGCGCAGGATCTCCTCGGCGAGGGCCGGGGCCTGTTCCATGGCGAGCGCCGCGAACCGGCGCACCTGGAGTCGGGGAACGTCGCGCCAGGCCGAGCCGGTGGTGACGGTTCCCGGGTGAGGGATCACGGTCAGCGCTCCTGGCCGGCATTCTCGTAGGTGATCAGCGGCGTGTTCGGCTGGTCCGGGGTCGCGTCGAGCAGGGCGACGATGCCTAGGGCGGCGCCCACGGCGAGTGCGGCGGCGGCCGCCATGGTCAGGGCGGCGGCGAGCAGTCTGGACATGGCAGGGTGAGCCTCTCTGTCGGAGGTCGTCCCCATCCCGGCGCTCCGCGCGGCCGTGTCCCTCGGCCCCGCGGTTCCCACCCGTTGCCGAACAGCGGCCCGGCAGTGGCCAGTCTCGACAATGCATTGACACCCCGTCAAGGGTGCGCCTACGGTTCCCGGCCCGTACCGCACGTGCATTTCCTCCCACGGTGTCGACCCACCCGTATGCACCTGTATCCATCCGTACCTCCCGGTGAGTCGAGCCCCTCACGCCCCTGGAGTGCCCGGATGCGCAGAACCGCCTCACCCGTCTCCCTGATCCTGCTGGGGCTCGGGACGTTCCTCCTGGTCCTGGCCCCGCTGCTCGCGTGGTACGTGCAGCCGCGCGCCGCCGTGAACCCGGTCGACATCGACACCACCGCGATCTACACCGGCACGGGCAGCGTCTTCGACGTCGACAAGGTCAAGACCGTGCCCGACCAGCACATCACCGTCACCCAGCAGGTCCGCGGCGATGTCGCCGACAGCGAGAAGAGCGGGAAGGCGGTCTGGGACGTGACGACCACCGTCGACACGGACAAGTCGCTGCCGGCGGCCGACCCGCACGACGCCCTGGAGTTCATGCCGGGCCGCTGGGTCACCGACCGCAGGACCAACGAGCCCGTGCACTGCTGCCGCGAGAAGCCCTACTTCGAGGGTGACGCCTACCTGAAGTTCCCCTTCGACGTGCAGAAACACTCGTACCGCTGGTGGGACAACTCCCTTGGCGCGACAGTCACTTTGCACTACAAGGGCACCAAGAAGGTGCAGGGGTACCAGGGTTACCGGTTCACCGGCACCGTGCCCGCCACCCGGACCGGAACACGCCTGGTCCCGGGCGCGATCGTGGACGAGCCGGAGCGCAGTCAGGTGCTCGCCGAGGAGTGGTACGCCAACCACCTCATCGAACTCGTCGTCGACCAGCGCACCGGCCGGGTGATCTACGCCCAGGTCGGCCCCCGGAAGACGCTGCGTGCCCCCGGTTCGAAGAAGGACGCCGCCGTGCTCCTGGACAGCGAGAAGCTGGGATTCACCACCGCGACGCAGAAGGACCAGGTGAAGCAGGCGAAGAAGGAGAGCGGTCAACTGCGCATGGTGGGGCAGACGTTGCCGATCGGTGCCGCTGTGGCCGGATTCGTCCTCGTGGCGGTGGGGGGCGTTTTGGTGGTACGAGGACGGCGGCGCCCCGATACGTCCGAGATGCCGCCGCCTCCGCTCACGATGTGACGTGACGTCAGTTCTAATAACCCCGGAAATTGTCACTTCGGTGAGTAGCCGTGGCGAACGGCTGGGCGAAAACTGTCCACCCACCCGAGCACAACCCGTCCACATCCCTCACCCAAGAAGAGCTCAGTCCCCCCACAGCAACCCGCACCGCGTGTCCGACCAGATCCGCACCGTGCCCTGTACGCCCCCCACGCTGAGTTCCGCACCCTGACGAGTTGGAGCACCTATGCCCCAGCACGTGCCTTCCCCACTGCGCGAAGCGTTCCCGCGCTCCGCGCAGTACCCTCCGGCGCACCCCCCACACCCGCGCCGAATCGTTTTCCTCGCCCACCGCGACCTGGACAATCCGGCCGCCGGCGGGTCCGAACTCCTCGTCGACCGGCTGGCCGACGGGCTGACCCAGCTCGGCCACCAGGTCACCCTGCTGTGCGGCGGCCCCGCGTCCTACCGCGACTACCGGGTCGTCTCCGCCGGCGGCGACTACGGCCACTTTCTGCGCGCCCGCTCGGCGTTCCACCGTCAGGTGGGCGACTGCGACCTGCTGGTCGAGGTGTGCAACGGCATGCCGTACCTGGCGCCGCTGTGGCACCACGGGCCGACGCTCTGCCTGGTCAACCACGTCCACACCGACCTGTGGCGGATGCGGTTCGGCGGGCCGCTGGCGCCCGCGGCGCGGCTGGGCCGAAGACTTGAGCACTGGGCGCTCGCGGGCGCGCAACGCCACAACCTCCTGGTCGCCGTCTCGCCGTCGACGGCCCACGCCCTGAGTTCGATCGGGGTCGAGCACGACCGCATCCGCGTCGTGCACAACGGGGTCGAGGAGCCGGGTCCGCGGACCCCGCGTTCACCGGAGCCGTTGTTCCTGGCGATGGGGCGGCTGGTCGAGTACAAACGGATCGATCTCCTCCTACGGCTCTGGGAGCGTGTGCGCCCTGTGACGGGCGGCCGGCTCGTGATCGTCGGCGACGGCCCCGAACGCGAACGCCTCTCCCAACTCGCGGGTCCCGGCGTGGAGTTCGTCGGCCATGTCTCCGAGACCGAGAAGCACCGGCTGATGTGCGCGGCGTGGCTGCTTCTGCACCCTTCCGCGGTCGAGGGCTGGGGCCTGGTGGTCACCGAGGCCGCGACACGCGAGACCCCGACGATCGCCTTCGACGTACCCGGACTGCGGGACTCCGTCGAGGACGGCGAGACGGGCGTCCTGGCCCGCGGCGAGTCCTCCTTCGCCGCCGCCTGGTGCACCCTCGCCCTCTCCGCCCACCGCCGCGAACTCATGGGCAAGGCGGCTCGCGACCGTGCCGCCCAGTACCGCTGGAATCACACGGTCCGCCAGTTCAGGACGGTGGCCGCGGAGGCGGTCACCTCCTGGCAGGGGTGACGCCCATGAGCCCCGGCCCCGACGACCGCCGCCCGGCCACGTCTTCCGCTGACTCCCCGGCGTCCGAGACGGTCGGCGGTGGCCTGGTGCGCCCGCACGGCGCCGCCGCCCACTGGAAGGATCCCTCCCTTCGCCGTTCCCTCGCGCTCTTCCGGGCCTTCCTTCATGAGCAGGACGATCCCGAGGCCTGTTACTCGCTGCTCGCGCGTGACGCGGCCGACCAGGTCGAGGCGTACGGGGGCGGCGTGCGGGGGCGGACCGTCGTCGATGTCGGCGGGGGCAGCGGGTACTTCACCGAGGAGTTCCGGCGGCGGGGGGCCAATGCCTACCTGTTCGAGCCGGACGTGCGGGAGCTGGGGGCGAAGCCGCCGGACGGGGCCGTGGTCGCGGACGGATACCTGCTGCCCCTGGCGTCCGCCACCGCCGACGTCTGTTTCTCCTCCAACGTGCTGGAGCACGTGTCCGACCCGCAGACGTTCCTCAGCGAGATGGTGCGGGTCACCCGCCCCGACGGGCTGATCTACGTGTCGTTCACCAACTGGCTGTCCCCGTGGGGCGGTCACGAGTGGGCGCCGTGGCACTACTTCGGCGCGCAGCGGGCGCGGGCCCGCTACCAGCGCCGTACCGGAGTACCGGCCAAGCACACCCTCGGCGAGAACCTCTTCGCCGTACACATCGGCACCACCCTGCGGCAGGTCCGTGCCCGCGACGACGTCACGGTCGTCCAGGCGCGCTCCCGCTACTGGCCCTTCCTCGCCGGTGCCGTCGCGAAGACGCCGGGACTGCGCGAGTTCGCCACCTGGAATCTCCTCCTCATCCTCCGGCGGTGTCCACCATGACGACCACGGTCCAGGCTCCTCCCCCGGCAGCCGTCCCCACCGCCCGGGCCACCGCGGGACCCCCTGAGGGCCCGCGGTCGCGGCGGTGGCTGGTGGGGTTCTGGGCCGTGGTGTTCGTCCTGGTCCTGGTGGTGCACCCCGGGCGGACGACCTTCGACACCAAGCTCGGGGTCGCGCTCGACCCCTGGCAGTTCCTCTCCGACCTCGGCCAGTTGTGGCACGACCGGGGCGGCTTCGGCGGCATCCAGGACCAGTACGTCGGCTACGCCTGGCCGATGCTGCCGTTCTACGGCCTGTGCAAGCTGATCCATCTCCCGGTGTGGCTGGCGGAGCGGCTGTGGCTGTCGCTCATCGTGTCGGTGGCGTTCTGGGGCGCCCTGCGGCTGGCCGAGCGCCTGCGGATCGGGAGCGGTGCGTCCCGTCTGCTCGCGGCCGTGGCGTACGCGCTGTGGCCGGTGTTCACGATCGTCGTCGGCTCGACCTCGGCGGCCGCGCTGCCCGGCGCCTTCCTCCCGTGGGTGCTGCTCCCGCTCACCGACGAGCGCTTCACCGCTCGCGTCGCGGCCCTCCGCTCGGCGCTGTTCATCCCCTTCATGGGCGGTGTGAACGCGGCCGCGACCCTGGCCTCCCTGCTGCCGGTGGGGCTGTACCTGCTGTCCCGCCCGAGCGGACCCCGGCAGCGCAAGCTGATCACCTGGTGGGTGCCCGGCGTCATCCTGGCGACCGCGTGGTGGGTGGTCCCGCTGCTGATGCTCGGCATCTACGGCGAGAACTTCCTTCCCTACGTGGAGACTTCGCAGACGACGACGGCCACCATGTCGGCGACCGAGTCGCTGCGCGGCGGCGGCAACTGGGTCGCGTACCTGCACTTCGGCGAGGCGTGGCTGCCGGCCGGCTGGACCGTCGCGTCCTCGGTGATCGTGATCGTCTGCTCGGCGCTCGCGGCCGGGCTGGGCCTGGCGGGCCTCGCGAGACGGGACATGCCCGAGCGCCGCTGGCTGGTGCTGACCGTGCTGTCGGTCGCGCTCATCACCCTTGCCGGGTACGGCGGTTCGTTCGGCGCACCCTTCCACGGTGTCGTCCAGGACTGGCTGAACGGCGGTCTCGTCCCCTTCCGCAACATCTACAAGTTCCAGACGGGCCTGGCTCTCGCCCTCGTGTTCGGCCTGGCGCACCTGGTGGGCGTCGCCGCGCAGGAACGCGGGGCCCGCCGGGTGCGCGGACGCCGCCTCGCCCCGCTGGTCGCCGCGATCCTGGTGCTGCCCGGTCTCGCCTGGCCCTACCTCAACGGGTCGATCCTGAACCCGGGTTCGTTCCAGAAGCTGCCCACCTACTGGGAGACCACCGCCGACTGGCTGAAGAAGTACTCCCCCGACTCGCGCGCCCTCGTCGTCCCCGCCACCGCGCACGGCATCTACACCTGGGGCTCGCCCATCGACGAACCCCTCGACGTCCTCGCCGACTCCCGCTGGGCGGAGCGCGACTACGTGCCGTTCGGCACCCCGGGCAACCGGCGCGCCATGGACGCGGTCGAGCAGTCGCTGATGACGGGCGGCCAAGTGCCGGGCCTGGCCGACTACTTGAGCCGCGCGGGCCTCTACTACGTCGTCGTGCGCAACGACCTCGACCCCGACCAGGTCGGCTACGTGCCGACCGCGACCGTCAAGCGCACCCTGGAGCAGTCGGGCTACCAGCGGGTGACCGGCTTCGGCCCGGTGATGACCGGCGGACGCATCGCGAACGACACACCCATGCAGGTCGAGGGCCTGTATCCGCGCCAGCGCGCCGTGGAGATCTACGAGCCGACCGGCGAAGGTGTGCCGCGCCCCGGACAGGCCGGGCTGAAGCCGATCGCGGACACGGCCGTCGTCTCCGGTGGTCCCGAGGCGCTGCTGCCGCTGGCCGCCGACCCGTCGATGCGGGGCCGGGCCACGGTCCTGACCGGCGACAACCATCCCGGCCTCGGCACGCCCGGGGTGCAGATCCTCGGTGACGGGATGCGGCGCGCCGACACCCGCTTCGGCCTGGTCAACTCCAACACCTCGTACACGTACACCGCCGACGAGCGGAACCCCTCCGACAGCGCGCAGGACGCCGGGAGGAAGCCGCACCAGATCCTGCCGATGCAGGGCCTGGACCACCAGACGGTGGCACAGCTGCGCGGCGCCCGTTCGGTGACCGCGTCGTCGAGCGGCAACTGGCTGTTCCAGCTGCCGCAGTACGACCCCGTGAACGCCTTCGACGGCAACCCGGACACCGCGTGGGCGGAGGGCGCGGCGGGCTCGGCGAACGGGCAGTGGCTGCGGATCCGGTTCACCGGGTCCATCGACATGCCGTCGTCGTTCAAGGTCACACCGCTGCCCCAGGGCGGCGTGCGGTCGGCGCCGACGCGGGTGCGGGTGGAGACGGAGAAGGGGTCGGTCACCAGCTTCCTCGAACCGAACGGCATGACGCAGCGCATCAACGCCCGTGCAGGATCGACGAGTTGGATGAGGATCACGATCGTCGACTCCGTCGCCCGGCACACCGGCCTCACGGGTGCGGGCTTCTCCGAGATCGACCTCCCGGACGTCCAGGTGACCCGGCTGCTGCGGCTCCCGACGGACGCCGCCGGCTCGGACGCCTCCTCCGAGATCGTCTCGCTGCACCGCACCGCCGACCCCACCGGCCTCTCCCCGACGGGCACGGAGGCGGGCCTGCACCGCCGCTTCTCGACGTCGACGTCGGGCACGTACGACGTGAAGGCGAGCGCGGTCCCGATCCCGGGCGAGGGCCTCGACAAGCTGCTCTACGAGGTGGCGCCCGACCAGGAGCGCCGGATCACCGCGACGGCCGATTCCACGGCGGGAATGGGCGCGGGCCTGTCCGCGCGCAACCTCACCGACGGCGACCTCACGACGGCGTGGATCGCGGGCGACCGGCCGACGATCCACCTCAGCTGGCCGGACAAGCAGCCGGTCTCCTCGATCGTGCTGGCCCCGGCGGGCGGCCTGTCCACCCGCCCGACCGAGGTGAACATCAGCTCCCCGGACGGCGCCGCGATCGCCGGAGTCGACGAGAACGGCTGGGTCCGCTTCGACCCGATCACGACCGACCACCTCGACATCACGGTCACGAAGACGGCGCCGCTGACCGTCCACAACCCGGTCGCGGACGAGGACCTGCAACTGCCCGTCGGCCTGACCGAGGCCTACATCCCGGCCCTCGACCAGTACCGCACCCCCCAGCCCTCGGCCACCCGCACGTTCACCCTCCCGTGCGGCAAGGGACCGGTGCTCGCGGTGGACGGCAAACTGTACGAGACGAGCGCGAAGGGCACCGTACGGGATCTCGTGGAGCGTCGCGGCATCGAACTGACGCTATGTCAAGAAGGGCGTGCGGAGGACGGGTTGCAGCTCGACGCGGGTTCGCACCGGGTCGAGGCCGGGGACGCGGGCCCGCTGGTCGTGACCGATGTGACGCTCACCAGCGGCACGGTGGGCACCGAAGCCACCGCCGGCGCACGCGAGTTGAAGATACGGGACTGGCTGGGCGACCGCCGCGAGGTGTCGGTCGGCTCGGGCGCCGCCTCGTACCTGACGACGTACGAGAACTACAACGACGGCTGGAAGGCGACTCTGGGCGGCAAGGAACTCACGCCGGTACGGCTGGACGGCTGGCAGCAGGGCTGGCGCATCCCGTCCGGCGCGGGCGGGACCGTCAAGCTCTCCTACGGGCCCTCGACGACGTACGAGGCCGGGCTGATCGGCGGCGGAGTCGCGGTGGCGGCGCTCGCCGGGCTCGCCCTGTGGCGGCGCCGCTCGCCCAACCCCGACGTGCCGCAGCCGCTGCCGCCCGACCCCGGACTGTGGCTCGGCACGGTCGCGCTCACGCTCGTAGGCATCGTGATCGCGGGCTTCTTCGCCCTGCTGGTCCCGGTGCTGGCCCTGCTCGCGTGGAAACGGCACGCCCTGCTCGTACCGATCGCCTTCCTCTCGCTCGTGGGGGCGGGGATCGCGGCGGCGACGGGGGCCGGGTCGCCGGTGGGCGCGGGCGAGGGCGCGTTCGGGCCGGCGGCCCAACTGCTGGCCCTGATCGGCCTGTTCGCCGCGCTCGTGAGTGTGCAAGAGCCCAGTGCGCCCGATGCGGCGGGGACGACGGCACAGTTCGCGGCGCCGCCCGGCTCGGAGGCACCGACCGCGCCGCTTCCGCAGCGGCGGCGCGGGGAGGCCGGCGGGCCCGGCGCCCCGGGTCCCGCTGCGGAGCCCGGTCCCACGACGGGCTCCGGCCTCGCCTCCAGCACCACCATCTCCGCGCGCGGCCCGGAGTCCGCGCGGCCGGATCCCGACCCGCCGACGGCACGGATCGGGTTCCGCAAGCCGCGGTTCAAGGCGACGCCGCCCGAGCCGGAGGACACCCCGAAGCGGCCCGGCGAGACGCCGGCACCCGGCACGGGGACCACCGATACGAGTACCGGAACGGACACGGACGCGGAGAAGGGCCGGCCCGCATGACCGCACTGGAACAGCCCGCACGCGGCGGCACGGACGGCCCGGCGCGGCCGCCCGACCGCGTGCCGTTCCCCGTGGTGGACGAGGTCGCCCGGCACTGCCACCAGGAGGAGGAGCCCGAGACCGTCCACATCGAGGTCCATCTGCCGGGCCGGCTGGACCCCGCCCGTCTCACGTCCGCGTTCACCGAGGCCCTGCACCGCCACCCGCGCATCCTCATGCGCGAGGCGGCCGGGCCCTGGTACCGGCGGCGTTACGAGTGGGAACTGACCGCCGATCCCGACGTGCGGGTGGTGACGTTCCCGCCGCCGGACCGGGACGCCCTCAAGCACGCCCGGGACCGTGCACTGAACAACGCGCCGCCCCTGTCCGCCTCGCCGCCGATCCGCCTGGAAGTCGTCGACGAGGACGACCGGTCCGAAGGCACCGTCCTCTTCCTCACCATCAACCACACCGCCCTGGACGGTCCCGCCTGTCTGCGCGTGCTGGCCACCGCGGCGGAGCTGTACGGCGGCCGGGACAACTCCCCCGCCGCGCCCCCGGTCCGCCCGCCCGACGCCCCCGAGGAGCAGGTGGACACGCCGTCCGGCTGGGCCCCGCCCGCCCGCGTCGTCCACGGCACCCCCGAACCCTCGCCGGGCAACGGCCTGCTCGTCACCGAGCTGAGCGTCCCGCGCCGGCCCAAGGGCGCCCCGTACACCGTGAACGACCAGCTCATGGCCGCCACCGCCCTGATGATCACCCACTGGAACCGGGAACACGGCGCGCGGCCCCGCCCGCTGCGCATCACCATGCCCGTGGACGACCGGCCACGGGGCACCGACATGCCCATCGGCAACGGCACCCGGCTCGTCGAAGTCCCCTTCACACCCGAGGAGTTGGACCCGGACCGGATGGCCGAGCTGCTGCGCCGCACGGCGGACCGCACCCGCGCCCTCAAGTCCCTGCCGCGCCCCCAACTCGGCCATGGCGCCGCCCTGTTGACGGCGCCCGTGGTACCCGTGGCGTGGCGCGCCGCACTCACCCGCGGCCTGCGCAGAACGGTCGCCCCCTGGACGTCGACCACCCTCCTGAGCAACATCGGCCGCATCCCGTACAGCCTGGACTTCGGGGACACGGCCGGGCGCGCCCACGCGGTCTGGTTCTCCGCGCCGGCCCGTATGCCACGCGGCCTGACGGTGACGACCGCCTCCACCGCCGGCCGCCTCCACCTCGCCCTGCGCTGGTCGCGCACCCTGCTCAGCCACGGCGACGGCGCCCACCTCCGCGACCTCTTCGAGCACTATCTGCACGCGACGGAGGTCTCATGACGACCAGCGCCCCGGTGCGCAGGGAACTGCGCGACTTCTACGAGGACCCCGCCGTCCCCGTCGCCTCCGGCACCCCCCGCAGCCTGCGCCAGGCGCGCATGCTGGCCGCCGTGCTCGGCCCGGCCACCGACGGCGCGAGGACCGTCCTCGACATCGGCTGCGGCGACGGCACCGCGGCCGCCACCGCCGCGCCCCTCCTGGCCGGACACCGTCTCGTCGGCGTCGACTGGTCCCAGGACGCGCTCAGACGCGCCCACGCCCGCCTGCCGTACGCCGTACGCGGTGAACTCACCGACGGCGGCCTGCCGTTCGCGGCGGGCGCGGCCGACGCGGTGCTGTTCAGCGAGGTCATCGAGCACCTCGTCGACCCGGACGCCGCCCTGGACGAGATCCGTCGCGTGCTGCGCCCCGGCGGCCATCTCATGCTCTCCACCCCGAACCTGGCCGCCTGGTACAACCGCGCCCTGCTTCTGGCGGGCGTCCAGCCCGTGTTCTCCGAGGTGAGCCTGCGTGCCATCCACGGCCGCCCCGGGACGGAGGTCGTCGGCCATCTGCGGCTCTACACCGCCCGCGCGCTACGGGAGTTCGTGGCCGCGTCGGGCTTCGAGGTCGTACGGCTGCGCGGGGCACCCTTCCACGGTGTGCCGCGTCCGCTGCGCCCCCTGGACCGGGTGGCGTGCGCGGTTCCGTCGGCCTCCTCGATCCTGCTGCTGCACGCGCGGAGGACCTAGCCGATGTGGTGGGGAGTGGCCGCGGCCCTGATGGCGAACGTCCTGTACAGCACCGGATTCGTCCTGGAGAAGCGGGCGTTGGCCGCTCTGCCGGAGGTGAACTTCCGGCGTCCCGCCCGGCTGCTGCGCCTCGTCCTCGGCAGCCCGCTGTGGATCGGCGGCTCCCTCGCCCTCGCCGCGGGGTTCGGCGCGCAGCTCGCGGTCTACCGCACGCTTCCGATCGCCGCCGCTCAGGGGATCTTCGTTTCGGGGCTCGTGCTCCTTGTACTGCTCTCCGCGCGGCTGCTCGGCGAGGAGACGAGCGGCCGGGAGCGGTACGCGCTCGGGGCGATCCTCGCCGCCCTGCTCATGGTCGTCCTCTCGCTGCGCCAGGGCTCCGACACGGTGAGCCGCAGCGCCCCCGTGCCGCTGATCCTCCTGGTCTGCGTGCCGTCGCTGGCGGCGGGCGTGTGGCTCTACGGGGCCGCCGAGCGCCGCTCCCGGCACCGGCACCGCGTGCCGTCCACGGGCGTCGAGTACGGCGTCGCGGTGGGCCTGTTGTACGGGGTGAGTTCGCTGGCGATCAAGGGCGCCTCGACCTATCTGACGACAAGCGGGCCGGGCAGTGCGGTCGTCGAGCTGCTGCGCTCCCCGTACCCGTATCTGCTGCTGTTCACCGGCGCGTTCGGCCTCGTCATGTCGCAGGCGGCGCTGCAGCGCTGCAGGGCCTCGCTGATCGTGCCGGTCTGCACGACCGTGACCTGTCTGTTCACGGCGGTCCTCGGCACGCTCGCGTTCGGCGAGGCGCTTCCGCACGATCCGCTGCGGCTCGCGCTGCGCCTGGCGGGCACCGCTCTCGCGGTCTCCGTCCTTCTCGCCATGCCGAAACACGACGCGGCGCCCCAACCCCCCATAGGTGCCAAGGAGTTGACACCCCCATGAACCCCGACGACCCGCTGCTGAAGATCCTGGCCTGCCCGCTCGACAAGGGGCCGCTGCATCTGCTGACGCCGGAGGCCGAGAAGGAGGAGGTGCTCTACAACCCGCGGCTGCACCGCCGCTACCCGATCGTGGACGGCATCCCGCAGCTGCTGCCGTCCTCCGGCGAACAGGTCACGGAGGACGAACACGAGGAGCTGCTGAAGCGGATGGCTCCATGACGACCCTGACCGCGCGCCTGGCCCCCTTCCTCCCGCTGCGCCTGGTCGCCGCGACCGCCCGGCTGGTCTACCCGCGCTTCGAGCCCGAGCTGGCCCGGCTCGGCGACCTCTGCCCCACGGACTGCGGCACGGCCGTGGACGTGGGCGGCTGGTACGGGCCGTGGACGCGCCGGCTGGCGAAGCGGGCCGCCCGTGTGGTCACCGTCGAACCCGTCCCGCACCTGGCCCGGCTGCTCTCCTCCGGCGGCCCCGCGAACGTCCGCGTGGTCCCCGCCGCCGCTTCCGACCGCCCGGGCACCGCCCGTCTGTGGCTGCCGTCGGACGACGCGGGCGACCGGGGCGTGTCCTCGCTGGTCCGCCGGGACATCCACGCCCGCGCACTGGAGGTGCCCTGCGTGACGCTGGACGGCCTGGACCTGCGGGACGTCGACTTCATCAAGATCGACGTGGACGGCAACGAGCTGGCCGTGCTGCGCGGCGCGGCAACCCTGCTGGCCCGCGAACGCCCCGCCCTCTTCGTCGAGCTGGAGTCCCGTATCCAGCCGATCGCCCCGGTCGTGGAGCACCTCGCCGAGCGGGGCTACGACGGCTGGGTGCTGCCCGGCGCCGCCTGGCTGCCCCTCGCGTCGTTCCCCCTGGAAGCCCACCAGGCCCGCACCGCACACGTCGTCTCACAGGGTCTGCTGCGCAGGGTCCTCCCGCCGCACGGCCCGCGCTACGTCAACTCGGTCCTCTTCCTCCCGGACGGCCGCCGCCCGGGCCCCGGCCCCCGCACGCGCCAAGGCCGAGGAAACGAGCGCGCACAGTCCCGAGGAGTCGCCCACGGCCGGCGCCCCGACATGGACTGAGGCGCCTTGGAGGCGGGGAGGACGAAAACAGACACCACGCCCTCCACCCGGACGATCGCTTCCCAGGCCCGGCCCCCGCACGCGAAGAGGCCGAGGAACGAGCACACAGTCCCGAGGAGTCGCCCACAGCCATCGCCCCGACCCCGGCTGAGGCGCCCCGGGGACGAAGCGCGAACCGGACGCCGTGCGCGACCATGGACCCCATGCCCTCCGCAAAGCGACCCACCGGTGCCGGCCCCTTCACCCCGCTCGACTTCCAGCTGGTCCTGCTGCGCCGCATGGCCGACCACAACCCGGATCTCGTCGAGGACGCCCGCCGGGAGCTGGGCGCGTCCATGGGTGACATGCGTGAGGCGAACCGCCGCTGGCAGGCGATGCTGCACGCCCCGAGGTCCAGGGCGGCGGCCTCCCGCTACCGCTCGATCCTCGGCGTGCCTGAGCATGTCGAGAAGCGCCGGATCGGTGACCTCGCCTGTGAGGCCCTGCTGTGGCCGGTCCCCCTCTGGCCGGACCTCCGCTTCGAGGTGCTGCTCGGCCCGAACGGCGCGGCCTGGAACGAGTGGCTGGTCCGCGCGCCGGGCGCCCCGGGCCCGCTCCTGCGCACGCTCGACGACCTGACTCCCTGGTCCTGCACGGTCGACGAGGCCGCCCGCGCCTTCGCCCCCGCCCGCCCCCTGGAGGGCACGGCCCCGACCCGCTGGGGGCTGGCGTTCACGGCGCCGGACGCGGCGGGCGTGCGGCGCGAGTGCGCGGCCGAGTTCACATGGGGGCTGGTGCAGCGGGTGGCGGTCAACGAGCGGCAGCCCGGATGATCGCTTCCGCCACCGCCGGGACCGACTCCGGGTGCAGTCCGAGAAAGAGGTTCGGCTCGACCAGCTCCAGCTCCATCACCCGCGGCTCCCCGTCGTCGCCGTCCACGAGGTCGACCCGGGCGTAGAGCAGCTCGGGAGCGTCCGGTACGGCGGCCAACGCGGCCACGGCCACGGCGAGTTCGGCCGCGGTGGGCGTCCAGGTCTCAAGCCCGGGGTGGGCCACCTTGTCCTCGTCGTACGGTGTGCCGGGCGCCAGCACGGCCCCCTTGCGGCTGGCGTGCAGCAGACGGCCGCCGAAGAACTGCAGCGCGCGCTCACCGGTGCGGTCGATGTGCGCCAGATAGGGCTGCACCATCGCGGTCAGCCCCTCCTCGTGCATCCGCGCGAGCTGCCGCAGAGCCGTCTCCCGCTCGCCGGGGGTGTACCGGGCGGCGAACCGGGCGCCCGCACCGGAGGTCGGCTTCACCACGTACTCGTGGTCCTCGGGCAGGTCGCCGGGGTCGCCGGGCGCGACATACCGGGTGTGCACGACGGGGACCCCGGCCGCGGCCAGGTCCCCGATGTACCGCTTGTCGGTGTTCCACCGCACGACCCGCACCGGATTGGCGAGCCGCGTGGCCTTCCCGCACCGCTCGGCCCACGCCACGAACTCCGCGGCCCGCCAGCTGTAGTCCCACGTCGACCGGATCACGACAAGGTCGTACGCCCCCCAGTCCACATCCGGATCGTCCCAGTACACGGCCTCCGCCCCGGCCCCCGCCCCCTCCAGTGCCCGCACCAGCACCGGCAGATCCCCGTCACGACTGACCTCGCCGGGATCGGGCCGATACGTGGCGAGCGCGATACGGACAGCGGCGGTACGGGCCACGACAGACTCCATCCTCGGACGACTGATGTCCGGCGAGGCTAACAATGGCTGCCCTGACCCGGACAACGCGCCGCCCCACCGATTACTTCTCCCGCTCCCCCAGGTCATACGGGTGAAGCGCATCGGCGCCTCGTGAGTTGTTTCCCCGGACGGACAGGACATCGGCGACATGAGCGAACCCGTGAAGGGCCCCGCGAGCTACTTCCCCTCGATCGAGAAGAAGTACGGCCGGCCGGTCGCCGAGTGGAAGGGACTCATCCGTTCCTCGCCCCTGAGCAAGCACATGGAACTCGTCGCCTGGCTGAAGACCGAGCACGGGCTGGGGCACGGCCATGCCAACGCCCTGGTGGCGCACACCCTCGCCGAGGGCAAGGGCAACCAGGCCTAGGCGAAGAGGGGAGGCGGCGAGGAAGGGAGCGGTGCTCGGGTTCGGCTCGGGTGCCGTGCGGCGGCGGGTTTCCCCGGCTCTGGTGTAGGAACGGTCTTGTTGTCCCTGACATCCAGGCAAGGAGTACGCCGCGTGTCCTCCCTCTTTCCGGCCCTGGCGAACGGCTCGGTCGCGCAGCGGCCCGCCCTGCGCTTCGGCGACCGCTCCCTGACGTACGCGGAACTCGGCGCCTCGGCGGGGGCGCTCGCCGCGCGGATCGGCGGCGCGGGGAGGGTCGCCGTCTGGGCGACGCCGACCCTGGAGACGGCCGTCGCGGTGGTGGCCGCGCTGCTCGCCGGGGTTCCGGCCGTACCGCTCAACCCCAAGTCGGGCGGGAGCGAGCTCGGGCACATCCTGTCCGACAGTGCGCCGTCGCTGGTGCTGGCGGCTCCTGGTGATCAACTCCCCGATCCTGTCGGCCGGTTGGAGCGGGTCGACGTCGAGGCGCAGGGCAGCGGCGAGGCGGCGGCGCCGGTCGGCCTCGACCCCGCCGCCCCCGCCCTCGTCGTCTACACCTCCGGCACCACCGGCCCGCCCAAGGGCGCCGTCATCCCGCGGCGCGCGATCGCCACGACCCTTGACGCGCTGGCCGACGCCTGGCAGTGGACGGGCGACGACGTGCTCGTGCACGGGCTGCCGCTCTTCCATGTGCACGGGCTGATCCTGGGTGTTCTCGGACCGCTGCGGCGGGGCGGATCGGTACGGCATCTGGGGCGGTTCAGCGCGCAGGGCGTGGCGCGGGAGCTGAACGACGGCGCGACGATGCTGTTCGGGGTGCCGACGATGTACCACCGCCTCGCCGAGGCGCTCGCCGACGACACCGAACTCGCCAAGGCGCTCGGCCGGGCGCGCCTGCTGGTGTCCGGTTCCGCCGCGCTGCCCGTGCACGACCACGAGCGGATCGCGGCCGCGACGGGACGCAGGGTCGTCGAGCGGTACGGCATGACGGAGACCCTCATGAACACGAGTGTGCGTGCGGACGGGGTGCCGCGCCCCGGGACGGTCGGGGTGCCGCTGCCCGGTGTCGGGGTGCGGCTCGTCGAGGAGGACGGTTCCCTCATCGGCGGTTACGACGCCGACGGCAGCCCCACCGGTACCTGCGACGGTGAGACGGTCGGCGAGATCCAGGTCCGTGGCCCCAATCTCTTCTCCGAGTACCTGAACCGGCCCGACGCCACCGCCGCCGCGTTCACCGAGGACGGCTGGTTCCGCACCGGCGACATGGCGGTGCGCGACACGGACGGCGCCGTACGGATCGTCGGCCGCAAGGCCACCGACCTGATCAAGAGCGGCGGTTACAAGATCGGCGCCGGTGAGATCGAGAACGCCCTCCTTGAGCACCCGGCGGTGCGCGAGGCCGCCGTCACGGGCGAGCCGGACGACGACCTCGGCGAGCGGATCGTCGCCTGGGTCGTACCGGTGGACGATCCCCCGGCCCCCGCCCTGGCCGCAGAGCTCTCCGACCACGTCGCCCGCCGCCTCGCCCCGCACAAACGCCCCCGGGTGGTGCACTACCTCGTCTCCCTGCCCCGCAACGACATGGGCAAGATCCTGAAGCGAGACCTCAGGAATGACTGAGCGCTTCTCCGCCCGCGAGGCCGTCGCCCTCGTCATCGACACCCCCGACGGTTTCCGCGAACTGCCCGCTCCCGGCGGGGAGCAGGGGCCCGACGGCCCCCTCTCCTGGCAGGGCTACGACGCCTCGCGGGCCCGCGCCGCGGCCCGCACCGGTGAGGAGGAGTCCGTCGTCTGCGCCGCCGCGACGGTCGGCGGCACCCCGGCCGTGCTGATCGCGTTCGAGTTCGGCTTCCTCGGCGGCTCGCTCGGCGAACGCACCGGCGACCGGCTGGAAGCGGCGTACACCTACGCCCGTGAGCACCGGCTGCCGGTCGTCTCGCTCGTCGCGACGGGCGGCAGCCGGATGCAGGAGGGCATGCTCGCCCTCAGCCAACTCCAGTGCGTGGCACGGCAGTCGGCGCTCACCCGGGAGGCCG
Source organism: Streptomyces sp. NPDC005485 (assembly GCF_040606085.1). Lineage (NCBI taxonomy): Bacteria > Bacillati > Actinomycetota > Actinomycetes > Kitasatosporales > Streptomycetaceae > Streptomyces > Streptomyces sp. NPDC005485. The sequence continues at coordinate 69,983 of NZ_JBEXDZ010000004.1, forward strand.
GGCTGCCGCAGATCGCCGTGTTGCGGGACCCGACGACGGGCGGTGGCTGGGCGACGCTGGGCGCGGGCGCCGACGTGACGCTGGCGCTGCCGGGCGCACAGGTGGGCTTCGCGGGCTCCCGGGTCCGGCCGCCCGACGCGGACCCGGCGGCGTACACGGCCGAGGCGCAGTGGGCCGCGGGCGCGGTCGACGCCGTCGTGGGCGAGGACGAGCTGCGGGAGACGGTGGCTCTGTGGCTGGGCCTGCTCACCCGGCCCTCGGGCGGGGCCGCACCCGCCCCCTACGCCCTCGGCGCCACCGGTCTGCCCGCCACCGGCTGGGACGCGGTGCTGCGCGCCCGCAGTACACAACACCCGCGCGCGCAGGCCTACTTGGACGACTACTTCACGCGGCGCGCGGCCCTCAGTGGCGACCGCTGCGGCGGCACGGACGCCGGCATGCTGTGCGGTTTCGGCGAGCACACCGACGAGCACGGGACGCGGACCGTCGCGTACGCCGCCCAGTGCGGCACCGCGACTCGCCCCGCCGGATACCGTACGGCCGCCCGGCTGATCCGGCTCGCCGGTCGACTCGGCATCCCTGTGCTGACGTTGGTGGACACGCCGGGTGCCGCGAACGACGCGGACGCGGAGCGGCAGGGCGTGGGCTCCGCGATCGCGGACCTGTTCGCCGCGGTGGCCACCGCCCGTACGCCGGTCACCACGCTGGTGATCGGCGAGGGCGGATCGGGCGGCGCTCTCGCACTGGCGGCGCCGGGCAACACCTGGGCCACGCCGGACAGTTACTTCTCCGTCATCGCACCGGAGCTCGCGGCCGCGATCCTCAAGCGCCCGGCGCACGAGGTGCGCCCCACGGCGGACCAACTCCGGATCCGCCCCCAGGACTTGGTGGACCTGGGGGTGGTCCGCGGCGTGCGGCGCCACTCGTCCGACGGGCCGGTTACCTCACCCCCACCGCCCTGATGATCTCCTGGCTGACCGTGCCGCCCCGGTCGTCACCGGCCGAGGCCCGCAGCGAGACGTACTCCGCGCCGCGCGGCACGGTCAGCGTCCCCTTCCACCTGGCGCCACGGCCGTCCAGGGTCACCGACGTCCACGACTTCCCGTCGTCGTAGGACACTTCGAGCCTGCCGCGGCCGATCGTCCCGGTGTCCGGGGCGCCCTTCACGTACTCGGCGAAGACCCCGACGGGCACCCGGCCGCCGCCGCGCACATCGCCGGCGAGGTCGGTGTCGATGTCGTAGCCGAGGTTGAGCAGGGGCAGGAAGGTCCAGCGGTCGTCGGGTGTGGCCGACGACCTGAAGGTCCACTCGGAGTGGCCCTTCGTGGAGAGCCTCCAACGGTCGGGGTCGAGGGTGGTGTCGGTGGCGACCTTGTAGGTGTGCTCGTCGGCGGGTGCCTCCCAGTCGTAGGCGCCCGAGCTCGTGCGCCGGTCGATCAGGGTGCCGTCCCGGTACACCTCCGTGTACTGGGTCATGCCGCTCTCCTGGCTCCACACGTCGCCGAAGCCGGTGTGGTCGGGGCCGGAGTCGCCCCAGCCGGGCGTGTTGAACTGCAGGACGTTGCCCGAGCGCTGCTGGCCCCAGCCGAGTCCGGTGCCGAGCCAGGGGTGCCAGACGGGCTTGAACCAGTTCCGTGCCGTGTGCGAGCCGCCTCGGTAGTCGATCAGACCGCTGCGCTCCTCCAGGGCGCCGTCGCCGACGGTCACGGACTCGTGCCAGAGCCGGCCCGGGGTGGTGGAGACGTGGTCGGTGCGCTCGGCCGGATAGTCGATCCGCTCCTGGAAGCCGATGCCGATGGGGAAGGCGTCGGTGATCGAGTACCGGAACTCGCCGCCCGAGGTGGGCTTCACGGCGTGGAACCTCGTGTCCACCGTCGCGAGTTCGCCCTTCCTCGGCTCGTACGTCAGGTCGCCCTTCGGGACGGCGCCGCGGTGCCCCTGCGAAAGGTCGTACACGTAGGGCGTGTTGCGGGTGCCGGTCATCTCGACTCGCGCCGTTGCCCTCAGCCGGGCCGCGTCGGCCGTGTTCACCGTGGCGATCTGCAGCGGCCGGTCGGCGCCGTCGTCCGTCCCGAACCAGGCGTTCAGCCGCCCGGCCGCGTCGTCCGTCACGAACAGCGCCTCGGCGCCCGCGTCCTGCGCGGCCCGGGCGAGCGCACCGGGCTCGACGCCCTCGGTGAGCCGCGCGAGAACCGCCTTGCCCTTCACACCGGTGAACGGCCCGGTCCCGACGTCGACGAGCGGCAGCCTGCTGCGCCCCTCGACGAGGGTGCCGCCGGGCTGGACGACGGCCTCGCCGACCCCCTTGACCTGCAGCGACGGCTTTCCGAGCCGCCACACGGTGCGGTACTCGAAGTCGCCCTTCGTGACCTTCGCGGTCGGCGCGGCGAAGATGCTGTCGTACTTGACGGGCACCTGGACGGCGCCGAACAGGTCGGAGCCGCCCGCGTTGCGGTCGTACTCCATCAGCAGCTGCCGGGTCTCGGTGCGCTGCTCGACCTTTGCCCGCACCTCCCGCAACTTCCTTGCGTCCAGGGTGACTTCACGATCCCGGTCGAGGGTGATCTCCGGGGCCGCGAGAAAGCCGAGGCCCAGCGAGTCCGTGCCGTGGCTGCCGTGCACGTCGAGGAAGGACGTCAGGCTGTACATGCCCGGGGCCAGCCGCAGCTTCAGGGTGCCGGAGTCGCCCACGGCCGCGCTGTACGGGTCGACGCCTGCCGCCAGCTGCTGCACCGCCACGTCGGCCGCCGTCGGGTCACCTTCGCGGTCCTTGACGTGCACGGTGAGCGTGTACCGCTCCTCCTCCTTGACCAGCCCGAACACGGTGTGCGCGACAGGGCGGCCGGCGGCGGACGCCACGATCTGCCCACTGGTCTGCCCCACAGGGGCCTTGGCGCCGTCTCCGGTCACGGTGGTGGACGCGGTGCCGTGCGCGGGCACGGTGAGCGTGGAGTCGGCGACCGTGGCGACACCGTCGGAGCCGCCCTGCACGGCAAGGCTCAACTCGACTGCCGCATCTGAGGAGTTGGTGTACGTCAGTGTCCTCGTGACCGGCTCGTTCGCGTCGTAGGGCCAGCCGTAGAACCCGAGATCCGCGCTCCCGGTGGCCGTGACGGCCGACCCGACCACGTCGGGCACACTGACCCGCCCCGCGCCCAACACATAGGCAGAGGCGTCCAGTTGCTTGGACGTCGACATCAGCGCGTCCTTGAGCCGCGCGCCGCTCCACTCGGGGTGCTTCTCCGCGAGCAGCGCGGCCACGCCCGCGACATGCGGGGTCGCCATCGACGTACCGCTCATGGAGGTGTAGTAGCCACTGCCGTCCACGAGCCCGGAGCGGGCGGCGAGGATGTCGACGCCGGGCGCGGAGATGTCGGGCTTGAGCGCGTTGTCGCCGTAGCGCGGTCCGGCGCTGGTGAAGTAGGCGGCCTCGTCGGCGGAGTCGACCGCGCCGACGGTCAGCGCGGAGTCGGCGGCGCCGGGCGAGCCGATGGAGGACGGGGCACCGGTGTTGCCGGCGGCGATGACGAAGAGCACGCCGGTCTCCGCGGAGAGGGTGTCGACCGCGGCGGCCATGGGGTCGGTGCCGTCGCTCGGCTCGGTCGAGCCGAGGCTCATGGAGATCACCTTGGCGTGCACGTCCCGGGCAGCCCACTCCATCCCGGCGATGATCTGCGACTCGCTGCCCGAACCCTGGTCGCTGAGCACCTTGCCGACGGCGAGCGTCGCCCCGGGCGCGACGCCGCGCTCCTTGCCGTCCGAGGCGGCACCACTGCCCCCGACGGTGGACGTGACGTGTGTGCCGTGCCCGTTGCGGTCGGCGACCTCCTGCCCCTCGATGAAGCTCTTGGTCGCGGAGACCCTCTGCGCTAGGTCGGGATGGCCGACGTCCACGCCGGTGTCGAGGACGGCGACCGTGACGCCCTTGCCCGTGAGCCCGGTCTCCCAGGCCTTCGCCGTACCGATCTGCGCGTTGCTCTCGGCCATGTCCGCGCTGACGCGCCCGTCGAGCCAGACCTTGCCGATACCCGCATCGCCATCGGTCACGGCCCGCCAGAACGTCCGCCCCTTGTCCGCGTCGAGGGCCGCGCCGCGAATGCTCGGCAGCGCCCGCGTCCGCTCGGCCCCGCGCGGGGTCGCGCCCTTCGTCTTCCCCTTGTACGTCACGATCAGCGGCAGCTCGGCCGTCTTCCGGTCGGTCAGCCCCTGCCGTATCAGCCCGCTCACGTCGAACAGCCGCCGGTCGAGGGTTCCCGCCCGCAGATACGGCAGAGCCTCGTCCGGTACGACGGTGACGGCGCCGTTCGCCACCTGCGTCCGCACCGCTCCGCCGGCCCCCTCGGGCCGCGTCACGGCGACCGTCTTCTTCCCGTCGGCGAGGTCGGTGACGGTCACCTTGTCGCCGGTGACGAGGGTGACGGTCTGGGCGGTACGGGCGGTGCCCGCCGTGCGCGTCGGCCCCTGGGTGTCGGCGTCCCGCGCGGCCCGCGCCTGCCCCGCGGGCAGCATGGCCAGCACAACTCCCGTCGCCAGCAAGGCCGTTGCGCGTCTCGCTCGTCCTGCTCCTGGTCCTCGGGTCATCGATGCCTCTCCTCGCCCACGGGGTGGTGTCGGGGTGCTGCGAAGAGTGTCGGGGCCCTTGTGTCGCGGAAGAGCCGGACGAGGCTGGCGGGAAGGCGCCCTGGCGTGTTCCCGCCAACGGCGGGGGCCGTTGTGAGCGGCGCGGAAACCGGGACAGCCCCAAGTACCGTCCGTAACAATGGAGATGCCGGAGGTCACAGACGACGGGGGTTCGAGGCGCCATGGACGGATTGGTCGAGTTCAGGACCCATGACGGAACGCCCGTCGTCGTCGAGACAGCCGAGGACGAGTCCGGCTCCCGGCTCGTCGCCCGGGACGACGGGACCGTCCAGGCGGCGCGCACCTTCGAAGGGTCGCTGGAGGGCGTGCGGGCCGCCGCCGAGTCCGCGCTGCGCGTGTTCCGCGACGGCAGTCTGCGCCCCGACTCCGTGGAGATCGAGTTCGGGGTGAAGCTCACCGCCGAAGCGGGCGCCCTGATCGCCAAGAGCACGGTCGAGGGCCACCTGGTCGTCAAGCTCTCCTGGTCGCCGGGGCCCACCGACAGCTCCCAGGAACCCTCACCGCAGGCATGACCAACGCCTCCTGGCACGCCAGGATCAGCTGCGGGCGGGAGACCGGCGCCGGGTTCCTGGTCACCGACCGGCACGTCCTGACCTGCGCACACGTGGTCGCCCGCAGCCGCACCGACGCGGTCGGCATCTCCTTCGCACAGGGCGAGCGGGACATTCCCGCGCAGGTGGTCGCGCACGGCGGCTGGGACGGCCGGGAGACCGACCCCGGCGACGTCGCCGTACTCGAACTCGACCGCCCCGTCCCGCTGAAGCCCGCCGAGTTCGCGACGCCGTCCGACGCGTACGGCGACCCACCGCGCCGGCTGCTGGCGTACGGCTTCCCCAAGCGGTTCGACGAGGGCACGCTCGCCGAATACCGGGCCACCGCCGACCAGTTGATCGCCGGTCAGTGGGTGCAGCTGGAGGCGTGGGCCGCGCACGGGCAGCCGCTCGTGCCCGGGTTCAGCGGCGCCGCGGTGACACTCGCGGACACCGGACGCGTCGTGGGCATGGTCTCCGCGGCCGCGCGCAGCCCCGAGATCCGCAACGGCCGGATGCTGCCCGCCCATGTCATGGCCCGCTACTGGCCGCGCCTGGGCGAACTGATCCCGACACCGGAGTACGGGCGGGGCGACAAGGAGCGGCTTCGGCAGCTCATCGAGGCGGTCGCGGAGCGGGGAGGAGCGCGCTGCGGGCCCGAGCGGCTGTACCAGGACGCGGTGGGCCCGCTCGGCCCGCCGCTGCCGTCGCACGGCTTCGCCTCGCTCTGGGACGCGGCCTGGTACCTGCTCTCCGAGGTGCCGGACAGCGAGGCCGCCGCCCGGTTCGCCGCGCGGCTCGCCGACTTCGTGGAGGACACGCCGACCCGGGGCGCCCTGCGCTCCTGGCCGCGCCCCCGGCGCACCCCGGAACCCCCGAAGCCGCGCACCACGGCGCCCGGCTGGTCCCCGATCCTCGTCGAGATCGCACCCAGCGGCTGCGGCGAGGGCCAGTTCCTGGTCGAGGTGTCCGCGTACAACGGCCGGCACCGCCGCGTCGTCGGTTCGCGCCCGCTCCCTGTCGACGGCGTCCGCCCCTACGTCCTGGAGCGCATCGACGAGGCCTACCACGAACTGGAGCCGGGGGCACGGGAGTTGATCGCTTTCGTGCTGCCGCGCCGCTGGCTCAACGCGGACGTGGCGCACTGGAAGCGCAGCGCCGACGACGACAGCCCGCTCGGCTCGTTCGCACCGCTCGTCGTGATGGACCTGGAGCGGCGGCGCAGCGGCGGCCTCCAGCACAAGCTGCTGCAGAAGTGGCGGCGCCTCGACGCCGAGCCTGCGGCCAGGCTGCACCGCATCGACTGCGCGGCCGTGGGGCAGGACCCGGTGAAGCTGACCATCGGCCTGCGGCGCGGCGCGGACATGGTGGGCTTCGGCGCCCCGCCCCGCGCGGACGGCACCCGGCGGCTGTTCCAGGCGAGCCTGAACGCGGCCGTGCCGGTGATGCTCTGGCCGCGCACGGGCTGCCGGGGCGAGCACCGCGGCGGAACCCACGGGGACTGCACGGGCGCCGTGTTCCTGGACCATCTCGCCGAACACCTGGCAGGTCTCCCGCCGGGCGAACTCCCTTTCCACATCCATGAGTTGCGCGAGACGGCGTACGCCTCGGACGCGCCGGAACCGCACTGGGCGCACGACCTGGCGCTGCTCTGGGAGGACCCCAGATGTCTGCCCGACCCGGTCGGCTATCTGCACAACCCCGTCGGCTGAGCGGCCTGCCCGCCTCGGACAGCCGGCATCCGGTACGCAGCAAGGAGAGAGCATGTCCCTGTGGCCCGTCTACACGGGTGGGAGCGAGCCCCACGACGGCATCGCGGACCTTCCCGCACCGCCGCCGTGGCGCGCCTTCGACGGCGGACCGGAGCTGGAGACCCCCGCGGAGGGCGGCGACACCTCGGCCACGTCCCCGGACCGCAGGCACCGCGCCCGCACCTACCGTGCCACGGATCGCGCGGTCCAACTCGTCAACGCGGCCCTGTACCTGCGCCGTCCGCTGCTGGTGACGGGCCCGCCCGGCAGCGGCAAGTCGAGCCTGGCGTACGCGGTGGCCAGGGAGCTGCGGCTCGGCCCGGTCCTGCGCTGGAACATCACCAGCCGCACCACGCTCCACGACGGCCTCTACCAGTACGACCCGCTGTCCCGCCTCTACGCCGCCGGGCGCTCCGCCGCCCGCGAACTGCCCGCCGACGGTGCGCTCCAGGACCATCTGCGGCTGGGCCCGCTGGGCACCGCGCTGCTCCCCTACGGCCGTCCGCGCGCGCTGCTCATCGACGAGATCGACAAGAGCGACCTGGACCTGCCCAACGACCTGCTGAACATCCTGGAGGAGGGCCAGTACGAGATTCCCGAGCTGGCCCGCGCCGCGCGTCACACTCCCGACGCGGAGGTGATGGTCGACGGCACCGACGACCGTGTCACCGTCTCCCGCGGGCGGGTCCGCTGCCGCGCCTTCCCCTTCGTGGTCCTCACCAGCAACGGCGAACGCGAGTTCCCGCCGGCCTTTCTGCGGCGCTGTGTCCGCCTCGAACTCCACCAGCCCCGCGACGCCCACCTGGAGTCCATCGTCCGCGCCCATCTGGGCGAGCCCGACGCCTACGCCCGCGAGCTGATCGCCCGCTTCCTCTCCCGCGGCACCGGCGGCGACCTCGCCACCGACCAGCTTCTCAACGCCATCTATCTCACCGGCGCGGCGGGCATCGACGCGGACTCCCGCGACGAACTGGCCGAGCAGCTGATGCCGTATCTGAGCGGGCCGCGGGACGACGATGACTTCTGACTCCGGTGGCGGGAGCGTCGACCGGTTCGCCGCCCTGCTCGGCCGGGCCGGGGGCGGGGCGCGGCCGAACTCCGTGGAACTGGCCGAACTGCTGTGGCTCGCGGGGAAGATGTCCCCCGGCGACCCGGTCCCGGAAGAGGCCCGTCCCGCCACTCTCGCCACCCCTGACGCCCCCGCCCCACCGCAACCCGCCTCCGCGCAGCCGGACCCCCAGCCCGCCCCCACGCCGCCGCCGGCTCCGGCGCCCCGACTTCCCGCCTCACGCGTCCCGTTGAGGCTGCCGGGAGGCCGGGACGCGGACGATCCCGCCGGCTCGTTCACCACCCTGCTCGCCCCCGCGCCCCCGATGCTGTCCCATCCCCTCGCCCTGCAACGCACCCTGCGCCCGCTCAAGCGCCGGGTGCCCGCGCCCGTCGGGCAGGAGCTCGACGAGGAGGCGACCGCGCACCGGATCGCGGGGCTCGGTGCGGCCCCGCAGTGGTGGCTGCCGGTGCTGCGTCCGGTGTCCGAGCGCTGGCTGACCCTGCACCTGGTGCACGACACCGGTCCGACCATGCCCGTCTGGCGCCCGCTCGTCCGCGAACTGCACACGACCCTGGTCCAGTCGGGTGTGTTCCGCACGGTGGAGCTGCACCGGCTGGACGCCGACGGGACGGTACGGCGTCCGGGCTCGCAGGAGTCGTACGCCGCCGGGCGCACGGTCACGCTGCTGGTCAGCGACTGCATGGGCCCGCAGTGGCGGGGCGGCGCGGCGGGCGCCCGCTGGTATCGCACGCTACGGCGCTGGGCGGCCCGGATGCCGGTCGCCGTGGTCCAGCCGCTGCCGGAGCGGCTGTGGCGCACCACCGCGCTGCCCGCCGAGCCCGCGCAGCTCGGCGCGCCGTGGCCCGCGGCGCCGAACGCCACGTACACCGTGGACTGCTACCTAGCCGAGAGCCTCCCTTCCGGCGTGCTCCCGCTGCCCGTCCTGGAACCCGCCGCGCCCTGGCTGGGGAACTGGTCGTCACTGGTGGCCGGGGCGGGCCGACTCCCGGGCTCCGTAGGCCTGTTGGGTCCCACACCGCCGCCCGCCCCGGTGGACGAGCGAGGCCGGGGCGACGTGGAGCGGCTCTCCCCCGAGGAACTGGTCCTGCGCTTCCGCTCGCTCGCCTCCCCCGAGGCCTTCCGTCTCGCCGGCCATCTCGCCGTCGGGCAGCCCCAGTTGCCGGTCATGCGCCTGGTCCAGGCGGCGATCGAACGCCGGCCCCAGCCTCAGCACCTCGCGGAGGTCATCCTCAGCGGCCTGCTCACCCACACCGGGGCCGGCCCGGACGCGTACGCCTTCCGCCCGGGCGTCCGCCCCCTCCTCCTGCGCACCCTGCCCCGCTCCGCCCATGGCCGCACGTCCGAACTGCTGGCCCGGGTGGGCGCGTTGATCGACGCGCGAGCGGGAGTGGCCGCCGGTGACTTCCCGGTGCTGGCACCGGGCGGCGACTCCCCGGCGTCCGCGGGCGAGCCGTTCGCGGCGGTGCGGGAGGAGAGTGTGCGGCGGTTGGGGGGCCACGGGGGAGGCCCCGAGGGGCTGCTTCTGGGGAGGTATCGGCTCCTGCGGCGGCTGGGGCGGGGCTCGCCGCAGGTATGGGAGGCCAAGGACACGCGGCTGGACAGGATGGTGGCGGCGTACGAGTACTCCGCGGCGAGGAACCATCAGCAGTTCGTGGAGAGGGCGCGACAACTCGCGGAGATCGACCACCGGAACATCGTCACGGTCCACGACTTCGGCATCGATCGCGGCGTCCCGTATCTCGTCACGGAATTCGTCGAAGGGGTGACGCTCGCCGAGCTGACCGCTCAGGGTGGCTTCCGGCTGCCCTTCACGATGCTCGCGCCGCTGGCCCGGCAGGTCGCGCGCGGCCTGAAGGCCGTACATCAATCCGGTACGGCCCACGGCCGTTTCACGCCGAACAGTCTTCAGTTGGACCCGGACGGCGGTGTCAAGATCACCCGCTTCGCCATGATGCCAACGGACGCGGACGACATTTCAAAGGATCTGAACGACTTCGGATGGATGCTGATCAAGCTGTCCGGCGTGAACGAGCCGAATCCCTCCCCCCATGTGCCCCTTGAGCGCGGGCCGCTGTTCACCGCTGTCTCCCACTCCCTCGGCTCGGCGGATCCGGACGTGCAGCGCCAGGGCCTGGACCTGCTGCTGTCCCCCTCCTTCGAAGAGATCCTGGACGCCGCCGCCGCGGACCGGCTCCGCTACCGCCTGCTCGGCCCGGTACGCGTCAGCCGGGGCGACCAGGCGCTGCCCTCGCTCCCCCCGGAGGAGAGGGCCCTGCTCGCCATGCTGCTCCTGCGGCATGGCAGGACGGTTTCGTACGACGACCTCATCGCCGGTCTGCGGGAGCGGCAGCCTCCCGACGACCGCCCGGCCCAGGCTCTGGCCGCTCATGCCTCCGCACTCCGCAGGGCCCTCGGCCCCGGCGCCCTCGCCACCACCACCGACGGCTACGCCCTCCTCGCACCCCCTTCCACCATCGACATCAACCGCTGCGAAGACCTTGTCGCCACGGCCAAGTCCCGTCGGGACGAGGGCGATCCCGCCGCGGCGCGCGAGGCCATCAAGTACGCCCTCGCCCTCTGGCACGGTGAACCCCTGGACGGCGCCCCGGGCCCCGCCGCCAAGGCAACGCGCACCCGGCTGCACGCCCTGTATCTCTCCCTCTGCGCCACCCGCGCCGAACTCGACCTGGAGCTCGGCCACTTCGAGCAGGCCGCAGGTGATCTCACCGCACTCCTCCAGGAGCACTCCAAACGCGAGGACTTCCGGCGGCTGCACATCCTCGCTCTCAAGGGCATGGGCCGGATCACGGATGCGATGGCGTCGTACGAGGCGTACGAGACGCACCGGGAGCAGCAGCACAGCGAGCCCAATCCCACGATGCTGGCGCTCTACCGCGAGCTGCGGGCCGCGCCGGAGCGTGGTCGTTCCACGGTCGTCGCCGAGTTCACGGAGCCCGGGGACCACCCGGCGGCGTACGACGTCCTGGGCCGCACGCTCACCCGGCTGCTCTCGCTCAGCGACCTGGCCTCGAACGCGTACGAGGTGCTCGCGCGCGACAACGGCTATGTGGTGATCACCGAGCCCGATACATCCGTACTACCCATCCTGGACGAGGTGTTTCGCGAGCTGTCCCATCTGCTCACGAAGTTGGAGCAAACACCGAGGGTCCGGCTCACGTTCTGGCACACCGCGCACTTCGCCCGGCCCGGCGTGCCGACCAGGCAACCCGACCTGGAAGCCGCCCTCGCGAACTCGACGGCGGACCTCGTGGTCGTCCTCTCCCCCGCTCTGCACGAGGAGTTGACCGCGAGCGGTGTCGATCTCGTCGGCGGGCACTCGTTCCGGCCCGTGCACCGGGGCTCGGCCGCCGGCCCGGCCATCGCCTGGTACTGCTCGCTGAACATCACCGCGACCGTCGCGGATCCCGGGCAACATGATCTGGCGCAGGGCCCGTTCACGACGCGCGACCTCCAGGCGATCCCCGCACCCGAGCCGGGCCGTACGGCCGTCGTGCGCAGCAGGTCCGACGGCAGACTGACCCTCCTCACCCCCGACCGTCCCCTCGGCACGCGCCCCGCGTACACCCCCGTCACGTACTACGAGGTCGACCTCACCACCCACCGGGCCTCGCACCGGCTGTCCCTGCCGAGCGCCGGAGGGGGGTCGTTCGCCGCGTCCGTGGAGCTGTCGTGGTACGTCGACGACCCGGTGTCCTTCGTAGCCGGCGAGACCAGTGACGTGTCCGGGCGACTGCTCGACCATCTGGTCAAGACGGCCGGGCGGCTCACCCGGAGGCACCCGCTGCGCCGGGCAGGCGCGGCGCAGCTCGCGGTGCGGGACGGGCTTCAGAAGTGGCCGGTGCCGGGACTGTCGGTGGCGTGTTCGGTGGTGCTGACCGCGGAGGAGGAACCTGCCCCCGCGGCGCCGGAGCCACCACCGTCCCGGCCGTCGAGGCGGGCGCCGTCCCGCGCGGAGGCCGCGCCACCGGACGCGCCCGCCGCCCTCGACGCCGCCGAGGCCGTACTCCTGGGCTTCGACGGGCCCGTGGCCCGGCTGTACACCCGGCAGGCATCGGAGCAGGCCATCCAGGACCTCGTGGCGCTCTTCGTCGAACTCCGGCACCCCGACGAGGCGTTGGGCGGAGAACGGCTGCTGTCGCAGAGCACCCTCCGGTCCCGTCGGGACGAGGCACCCGATCCGCTGGACCTGCTGCGTGCGCTGGCACACCACCGTCTGGGCGCCGACCTGCGCCAGGCACTCCACCGAGTGGAGGAGCGCGCCGCCCGCTCGGCGCGCCCCACCCCGCACGCCGCCTCGCTGATCCGCGCGCTCGGCACCCTGGGCCCGCCGGCCGCCGTCGTCTCGGACATCTCCACCGGCGCCCTCCTGACGTACCTGGAGTCCCGGGATCTCATGGCCTCGGTGCCGGGCGGAGCGCACGGCCGCGCCGACGACCTGACGCTCCTCACCCCGGACCCCTTCTGCCTGCTGCGTGCCCTGAGCCGGCTGGGCACCGCGCCCGCGGACGCCCTGCTGATCACCTCCTCCGTCACGGAGGTCACCGCGGCGCGCTCCATCGGCCTCCCCGTCCTCGGCTACGCCCCCGGTCAGCAGGCCAGGCTGCGTCTCGTCGAGGCCGGCTGCGAGCTGACCGTGGCCTCGCTGGAGCCGGTACTCGAAGCGGTCCGCGCCGACTGAGAGCTCCTTCGACTCCCCCTCACCGTTCTTCTTTATTTCGGACATTACGGACAAATACACCCGTCCAGCGGCACCCCACCCGGCCCCCCACAAAAGGCGACGCCCCGTCAGGGCCCGCACGATGCGAGAGAGGACCGCCACCCGGCGGGCCCGTACGGTCTGCGCTCTCGGGAGGATCTGCCATGACCGCCAGTCTGGAGCAGCTGCGCCGCTGCCACTTCGCCGTCGACCTGGGTGCGGCAAGGACCCGCGTGTACGTGAAGGGCGCGGGGCTGGTCGTCGATCAGCCGAGCGTCGCCGCGGTGAACACGAAGACGGGTGCGCTGATCGCCGTCGGCGAGTTCGCGGAGAAGATGACGGGCCGTACGCCGGACTACATCCGGGTGGTGCGGCCGGTGTCCGGCGGCACGGTCGTCGACATCGAGATGGCGCAGCGCATGCTGCGCCACCTGATCGGCGACAAGGCGCGCCGCGCCCTGCGCCGCAAGCCGCGGCTGCGGGCGGCGGCCTGCACCCCGCACGACGCGGACCCGCTCGCGCAGCGCGCGGCGATCGAGACGCTCGTCGGCCTCGGTGCCCGCCGGGTGGAGCTCGTCGACACGCTCATCGCGGCGGCCGTCGGCTGCGGACTGCCCGTGGAGCAGCCCGAGGCCACCATGATCATGGTGTGCGGCGCCGCCGCGACCCAGCTCGCCGTGCTGTCGCTGGGCTCGATCGTCACGGCCGAGCGCATCCCGGTGGGCGGCGAGGCCGTCGACCACGCGATCGTGCAGCACCTGCGCCACCAGCACGAGCTGATGCTGCCGAGTCAGGCGGTACGTCCGCTGCAGCTGGCGCTCTCCGGAAACGGGCTCACCCCGCACGGCCCCGCCTCGACGGAGATCCACGGTCGGGACGTGGCCACCGGCCTCGCCCGTTCCGTGCAGGTCGACACCGCTGCCGTACGCGATGCCATCCAGACCCCGCTGACCGCCGTACTGGACGGCATCGGCAAGGTGCTGCGCGCCTGCCCGCCCGATCTGGTGGCCGACCTCGCCGACCGCGGGATCATGATGGTCGGCGGGAGCGCCCTGCTCCCCGGGCTCGACCAGATGCTGCGGCACGCGACGGGCATGCCGGTGCACATCGCCGAGCGGCCCGACGTGTGCGCCGTGCAGGGCCTGGGCTACATGCTGGAGGGCAAGATCGAGCCACTCGTGCTGGACCCGCTGGCGGGCTGACCGGAACCCGGGTGATGACCGATCCCGTCCCCCGCCTGCCGCCCCTTCTGGAGGCCGTCCTCAACGTCGGCACCGACCTCGAACTGCGGGCCACGCTCCAGCACATCGTGGACGGCGCCGCCGAGCTGACGGGCGCCCGGTACGCGGCGCTCGGCACGGTCGACCCCGGGCAGGACGGGCTCGCGCAGATCCGTACGGCCGAGCCGGACCCGGTCGCGCAGCGGACTTCGGTCGGCCGGGGGGACGACTTCGTGGGCGTTCCGATCCGCGTGCGGGACGAGGTGTTCGGGACGCTCCACCTCGCCGACAAGGCGGGCGGCCCGTTCACGGACGAGGACGAGCAACTGCTGCGGCTGCTGGCCGCCCAGGCGGGTATCGCGATCGGCAACGCCCGGCTGTACGAGACGGCCCGTCAGCGGGAGCGCTGGATCGAGGGCGCCGCGGCCGTCACGACGGCGCTGCTGACCGGTGAGACCGCCGCCGACGCGCTGATGACCGTTGCCGAGCGGGCCCGGATCCTCGCCGATGCCTCGGCGGGCGTGATCCTGCAGCCCACCCCGGAGGGCGGTATGGAGATCGTGACCGCCTCCACCCATGAGGACCCCGGCGACATCGTCGGCACGACGATCGAGCCCGGCAGCGCGGTTCTCGAACAACTCCTGGGCGGGAGGCCGGTGTTCATCGAGGACTCGGCCACCGACCCACGCATGACGACGCATGTACGGCACCGGTTCGGGCCCAGCATGATGCTGCCGCTCCAGGCCGGCGGCCGTCTCATCGGCACCCTCGCCCTGCCGCGCCGTCGCGGCGACCGGCCGTACAGCCCGGTGGAGCGGCTGCTCGCCACCCAGTTCGCCTCGCAGGCCGCGCTGGCGCTGGTACTCGCGGACGCCCAGCACAGCAGGGAGCGGCTCGCCGTCTTCGAGGACCGCGACCGCATCGCCCGCGACCTGCACGATCTCGTCGTCCAGCGGCTGTTCGCGACCAGCATCATGCTGGAGTCCACCCAGCGCAGGACTCCGGCGAAGGACGTGCACGACACGCTCGGCAGGGCCGTCGACGAACTCCAGTCCACGATTCAGGACGTCCGCACGGCCATCTTCGCCCTGCAACAGCCGCCCGTGGACGCCCCGACCACCTTCCGCGGCAAGGTGCTGCGCGAGACCGCGGGCGCGGCCGCGCTGCTCGGCTTCCAGCCGTCCACCCGGTTCACCGGAGCCGTGGAGAACCGCATCACCGAGCCCGCCGCCGGCCATCTGCTGGCCGCCCTGCGCCGCGCCCTGGCCGCCGCCTCCCGCCGCACCGGCGTGTCACGCATCGCGATCACCGTCGACGTGACGGCCGCACTCCCCGACGGCCGCTCCGGGGTCCGCCTGACGGTGTACGACGACGGGGCGGCGGAGGGCAGCGGCAAAGAGGCAAACGGAAGAGGAACGACGGAGACCTGGCAGTCGCCGCTGTGAACATCACGGGCCGATCCGACGTATCACCCTCCGAACGTACGTTGCCGTCCGGCAAGGAGTGTTCGAATTCTCTACGACATACGCATGACTTGCCGGTCGGGCCGACGCACGGAACGGATGCAGCACATGAGAGAAAGCGCGAGAGACACCGAGGAGGAGCGGAAAGGACATGGGGGTGGAGAGTGCGACCCGGGCACCGTCACACAAAGTGACGCTCCCCCAGCGTAAGCCCCCTATAGGGACCCCGTACCCCACACGTATGAGGCGGGGGTCACCGCCGGTAGCCGCACACCTGCCGTGCGTGTATTGTCCGCGATGAAGTATCCGCATCAGATCTCAGGCTGTCTCCAGGCGTCTACAGGCTCACGCTCCTCCCACCTCGCGACGGGAATGGGACGGGCTGGATCTGTCAACGAAGAGTGGAGCTATGAGACAGCCATGAATTCTTGGGCCACCACGATCCAGCACGGATCAGCCGATTCCCGCGACGCGGAGAAGCGACACACCCCGATTTCCTCGGTAGCCGCCGACAAGGCCGCCGCCGTGAGGTCGAGCGGTCGGTTGGCATATGCCGCCGGATGGAGTTCGAAGAAGGCGATCACGTTCGACGCCGCACTCTGAACAAACGTAGGCCCAACGATCCGGGGCTCCTGGCGGACCCATCGCCGAGAGCCCCGGACTCGCATCTGCGTCCACTTCAACTCGTGTGACAGGATGACCAGTTGAAGTGACCCCGACTGTAGCCGAAGACCCGTACGCTGGGCGCGTGACCCATATCCAGGAACTGGTCCTGAAGATCCATAGCAGATGCAACATCGCTTGCGACCACTGCTATATGTACGAGCATGCCGACCAGAGCTGGCGAGATCGACCGGTAGTGATCTCCGAGGAAACGGTCACACAGATCGCCTTACGCCTCTCCTCGTACGCGAGTGCGCACCGCCTGGATTCCGTCTCGGTCATTCTCCACGGAGGCGAACCACTCCTCGTCGGCCCGACTCGGTTGCGCCGCATCTGTGAGGAACTCACCCGCATCCTGGCCCCCGTCACGACGGTGGATCTGCGCATGCACACCAATGGCATGCTGCTGCACCGCAGGCATCTGGAGATCCTCCGGGAATTCAATGTCAAGGTCGGCATCTCCCTGGACGGCGACCAGACCGCGAATGACCGCCACAGGCTGGACCGCAGAGGGCGAAGCAGTTACGAAAAGGTGCTGCGCGGGATCGAGCTTCTGCGCTCCCCGGAATATCGTCACCTCTTTCAGGGCCTGCTCTGCACCGTAGACGTAAAAAATGACCCCGTCACCGTCCATGACGCTCTCACCGCTCTTGAACCACCCCGGATCGACTATCTGCTTCCGCATTCCACCTGGGACAATCCGCCTCCCGTCGGAAATTCGGATTCGCCCACTCCTTATGCGGACTGGCTGCTGAAGATCTTCGACCGCTGGCTCGAGCAGGGCCGCCCGATGGAAGTGCGCACCTTCGACTCGGTCTGGAGCACCCTGTCCGGCGGCCCGCCCCTCACCGAGGCCATGGGGCTGGCCCCGTCCGACCTCGCGGTCGTGGAAACCGACGGCACCATCGAGCAGGCCGATTCACTCAAGACCGCCTACGACGGGGCGCCCGCCACCGGCTACGACGTCTTCCGGCACACCTTCGAGGAGTACGTCCGGCATCCCGGCGTACAGGCCCGGCAGCTGGGGATCGAAGGGGTCAGCGAGACCTGCAGGCGCTGCCCTGTCGTGAAATCCTGCGGAGGCGGGCTCTACGCACACCGCTACAGCACCGAGCGGGGCTTCGACAACCCGTCCGTCTTCTGCGCCGACCTGCGCACCTTCGTCGACGGTGTGGCGGACCGGATCACCGACCGCGCGCTTTCCCCGGGCGTCCACGCCCTTGAGGAACTCCGGTTCGCCCAGGTCGAGTTGAACCGCACTCTGCTGGCGTTCACGAACGACCGCTTCGCGGCGCATGCGGACTGGTCCGAGGCATGGCAGCTGCTGCTGCGCCTGGACGAGGACGCCCGCACGGCGGCCGAGTTGAATGCGATGCTGGCATACCCGTATACGCGCCAGGCCCTGCGGCAAGGCCTGGACGGACCTCCCCCGACGCCCTGGCTCGCCTCCCTGCTCGTCGCGGTCGCCGCAGGCACGCAGACCGAGGCGACCCTGGCGTGGGAGCACCCGGACACCCGTCTGCACCTCCCTGCCGTGGGTACCCTGCGGCTTCCCCGGCCCGGCCGGATCGAGGTCACAACGGGCGAGGACGGCTTCCGCGTACGCCACGCGGAAGGAACCCTGCGAGTCCGTCCGGGCGACCCCGACTCCGAGCACTGGCGTTCCCTGCAAGGGGGGGAGAACGGCCCCCTGATCGACGACGCCGACCCCGTGCGCGGCTGCTTCCCCGCCTCCGTGACCGCGCCGCTGGACCTCGACGACCGCGACCTCTTCCGCAAGCTGCTCACGCGGGCGTTCGAGCTCATGGACGACCGGCTGACGGACTGGCGGAGCCAACCGAACGCGCTCGCGCCCATGACCGTGACACCGCTCGCGAAAGGCGCGGGCATCCATCTCGGGGTGCACGCGCCCGGCGCGCTGGGAGTTGCCGTCGACTGTGAGCCCGAGGAGATCCTGCTGCAACTCCCCGTCCTCGGGAGGCGGGCGAGGCTGGCCGCACTGCGGGACACGGCGGACCTGACCTTGGCGGGCAGCCCGGCCGGTCAACTGCTCGACGACGCCAGTGAGTTCCTCGGTGCCGCGGCCCTCCAGGACCGGTGCGAAAGCCCGGACTCGGAAGCCCGGTCCATCGCGTTGAAACGCGCACGGCAGGCGCTTGAGGAACTGGCCGCGCTCCCCGAGCGGGAACTCACCGAGACCGGCACGGTGCTGGTCGGCCAACTCGGCGCCGAGTGGACGGAAATGGACGCGCAGGCGTGACACCGGACGACGAACTCACCCGCCTCGGCGGAGCGTTGGGCATCCGCCGAGGCGGCGTCCTCATGGTGCACGCCTCCCTCGGCGGCAGCGGGCTGCGCGACACCCAGGTCCGGGACGCCCTGCTGGACGCGCTGGGGCCCGGCGGCACGCTGGTGGTGCCCGCGTTCACACAGGAGAACTCCCGTACCTCCCGGGCCCACCGAGCACTGACGAGCCACCTCACGGAGCGGGAGAAGGAGGAGTTCCGCGACTCGATGCTCCCCTACGCACCGGAGACGACTCCCTGCCTGGCCATGGGGCGGCTGGCCGAGTGCGTCCGCACCACACCCGGTGCCGTGCGCAGCGCCCACCCGCAGACGTCCATGGCGGCGCTCGGGCCCCGCGCCGCCGAACTGCTCGACGGGCACGATCCGCACTGCCTGCTCGGGGAGCGCTCCCCCCTCGCGCGGCTGTACGCGGCGGGGGCCCAAGTCCTGTTGCTGCGTGTGGGGTTCGAGGTGTGCACCGCGTTCCACCTCGCCGAGTACCGGACGACTCCGCCCCGGCCCAGGCGCACCTATCAGTGCGTGGTGGGCGAGAAGGGCAACTGGGTCACGTACGAGGACACCGCTCTGGACGACAGCCCCTTCGCCGTTCACGGGGCTGAACTTCCTCCCGCACTTCTCACGGGGGGCGAACTGGCGGGGAGGAATGTGACTCTTTTCGACATGCGCCCGGCCGTCGACTTCGTCGGCGCGCGGATGTCACACGGATGACTGGATATCGCCAGTAAATGACGTGAAAGCGGCGACCCGTTCGGGCAGGTCGTCGGGCACATTGTTGGTTCCGGCCAGATGGCGCCAGCGGCGGGATGAAGGCGTCATCGGCAGGCAGGGGGGCGCGTGAACACACCTGAACGAGATCGGGCATCGGACAACTGGCCCTACTTTTTTCTCAGTTACGCGCACACGCCGGCCTGGGGGTCCGGCGGCGGCGACCCCGATCACTGGGTGCACAGGCTTTTCACGGATCTCTGCGACCACATCATGGCGCTCACCGACCTCCCGGCCGGCGTCCCCGCGGGCTTCATGGACCGCGAGATGCGTTCGGGGGACGGCTGGCCGGAGAAACTCAGCGAAAACCTGGCCACCTGCCGGGTTTTCGTGCCGTTGTTCTCGCCGCGATACTTCACCAGCGAGAGTTGCGGACGCGAGTGGTTCGCCTTCAACGAGCGTATTCTGCGCGCTCGTTCGACCGGATCGGGAGACGTACCCGCGATCGTCCCAGCCCTGTGGACGCACATCGACTACGCTCAACTCCCCGACTCCGTACGGCACATCCACATCGACCACGCGGCTTTGGGCGACCGCTACGCGGCCAACGGAATATACGGCCTGATAAAACTCAACCGGCTGCACGACGAGTACGAGGAAATAGTGCTCGGCCTCGCCCAGCGCATC
The DNA here is from genome assembly GCF_040606085.1 of Streptomyces sp. NPDC005485. Taxonomy (NCBI): domain Bacteria; kingdom Bacillati; phylum Actinomycetota; class Actinomycetes; order Kitasatosporales; family Streptomycetaceae; genus Streptomyces; species Streptomyces sp. NPDC005485. The sequence continues at coordinate 89,739 of NZ_JBEXDZ010000004.1, forward strand.
GTGCGGGTCGCCCACGAGTCGCCGCTGCCGCCCAGCCGGCCCCGGCCCTACGAGTCCACGCCCAGCGCATTCAAGCCGCGCGGCGAAGGACCCCGGCGCATCCACCTCACCATCGCCGCCCCCACCCGGCACACCATTCCGGAGCATCGTGACGTCCGCCCCTACGGTGAGGACGCCCAGGACTGGAACCCGTACCACTCGGAGAGCACCCGGCCGCTGCCCGCCCTCGCCGAGGAGCTGATCCGCTCGCTCGACTACCGGATCACCGTGTCCTCCTTCGACGACGACGAACCCGGCGACGAGGACGGCTTCATCGGCTCCACCGCCGACCAGGAGAAGGCGACACCGACCCGGCCCGGCATCCTGCTCGTGGACCGCTGGGCGCTCGCCGACGAGGAGCGCCGGCGCAGACTCAAGGCCTTCGACACCCGCGCCCGCCCCTGGATCAGCGCCGTCGTCCCCTGGAACCGGGCGGACGTGCAGTGTCATGGCGCCGAGGGCCAGAAGCTCACGGCCGAACTGGAGCGCACCCTCCCGCTCATCCTGGACCGGGGGCGCCGCACCGACTGCCGGATCGCCGTCAACGGCGTCCCCACCCTCAAGGCGTTCACCGATGTGCTGCCGGCCGTCGTGGCGAACGCGACCCGGCAGTACCTCAAGCACGCGGCGGCCAACCCGCCCGCCGGCCCGCACCTGCCCAGGCCCCGCCTCGTGGGCCCCACCCACCCGCAGCCGTACCCGGACGCGGGACCCGACCACGGAGGAGAAGCATGACGGCCGCGCAGGACGGACGCATCATCACCTTCTACTCGTACAAAGGTGGCACCGGCCGCACCATGGCCCTCGCCAACACGGCCTGGATCCTCGCCGCCAACGGCAAGCGCGTACTCGCGGTCGACTGGGACCTCGAAGCCCCCGGCCTGCACCGCTTCTTCCACCCCTTCCTCGATCCCAGCGCGCTCGCCGCCACCACCGGCGTGATCGACATCATCAACGAGTACGCCTGGGCCGCCACCGCCGGAACCCAGCGCTCCGGGCCCTGGCACCTGGACTTCGCCGATGTCGAGCAGCACGCCATCTCGCTCACCCCCGAGCGCCTCGGCCTGCGCTTCAACGAAGGCGGCTCGCTCGACTTCCTCTCCGCCGGCCGCCAGGACCGCTCGTACTCGGCGACCGTGTCGTCCTTCGAGTGGGACAACTTCTACGAGCGCCTGGGCGGCGGACTCTTCCTGGACGCCCTGCGCGACAGCATGAAGGCGTCCTACGACTACGTCCTGATCGACAGCCGTACCGGCCTGTCGGACAACGCGGACATCTGCACCATCCAGATGCCGGACGTCCTGGTGGACTGCTTCACCCTCAGCGACCAGTCGCTGGACGGGGCGGCCGCCGTGGCGCGCAGCGTGCAGGACGGCTACCGCAAGCGCCGGATCCGCGTCCTGCCGGTCCCGATGCGCATCGACGAGGGCGAGAAGGAGAAGGTCGACGCCGGACGGGCCCTGGCACGCCTCAAGTTCGACGGCCTGCCCAAGAACCCCGACGAGGGCGAGCTGAGCGCCGAGGAGCTCAGCACGTACTGGGGGAACGTCGAAATCCCCTACCGGCCGTACTACGCGTACGAGGAGACGCTGGCCACCGTCGGCGACGAGAGCGGCATCGCCAACTCGCTGCTGGCCGCCTTCGAGCGGCTCACCACCGTCATCTCGGACGGCGAGATCACCTCGCTGCCCACGGTCCCCGAACCGGTGCGGCTGCGCTGCCGCGACGCGTTCCTGCGGCGGCGGCCGCTGACCGTCGCGACGGACGTCGTCGTCGCGTACGCGGCGGAGAACCGCATGTGGGCGGACTGGGTCGAGTCGCTCCTCAAGCGCTCCGGCTGCAACGTGACCCTGCACGACATCTCGGCGGGACCCGTCGAACGCTCGGACAACACCACACGCATCCTCGTCCTGCTGTCGAACGCCTTCCAGAAGTCGAGGTACGCGGACGCCGTCTGGCGTGCCCTGACCGAGGCCGACTCGGACACCCCGCGCGGCGCGGTGGTCCCGCTGCGCGTCGACGAGGTCCGGCTGCCCACGGCCTACCTGGACCACAACCCCGTCGACCTGCACCGTCTCGACGAGGCTCAGTGCGTCATCTCGCTGCTCACCGCCGTCGACCTGCCCGGGCAGTCCGTGGAGAGCAGCGCGTCCGGCCCCCGCTTCCCCGGCAGCGCCCCGGCGCACTGGAACGCGCCGCAGCGCAACAACACCTTCACCGGCCGCAACATCATCCTGGACCGGGTCCGCGAACAGTTCGACAGCGGCGCCTCCTCCGTCGCGCCGCAGCCGCTCGCGCTGTTCGGCCTCGGCGGCGTCGGCAAGACCCAGGTCGCCATCGAGTACGTGCACCGCTTCATGGCCGACTACGACCTCGTGTGGTGGACGTCGGCCGAACACGAGGACGACGTGGTCGCCTCGCTCGCCGAACTCGGCGCCCGCATCGGGGCGCCGGGCGGCGACGACATGACGATGGCCAGCCAGGAAGCCGTGCAGATGCTGGCCCGCGGGCTGCCGACCAAGCGGTGGCTGCTCATCTTCGACAACGCCGACGACCCGTCCTGGCTCTCCCGCTACTTCCCGCAGGGCGGCGGCCACATCCTCATCACCTCGCGCAACCAGGCCTGGGTGCAAGGGGGTTCGGCACTGCCCATCGACGTCTTCCTGCGCGAGGAGAGCGTCGAGCACCTCACCCGGCGGGCCTCCGGCCTGAGCCTTGAGGAGGCCGACAAGGTGGCGAACGCGGTCGGCGACCTGCCGCTCGCGGTCGAGCAGACGGCGGCCTGGCTCGCCGAGACGGCCACCCCCATCGCCGACTACCTCCAGCAGCTCGCCGACCAGACCACCGACGTACTGGCGCTCAACCAGCCCTCGGACTACTCGCACTCCGTGGCCGCGACCTGGAACATCTCCATCGCGCGCCTGAAGGAACGCTCCCCCGCCTCGGTCCGGCTGCTGCAGCTCTGCGCCTTTCTGGCTCCCGAGCCGATCTCCTCGCAACTGCTCTACAGCAAGGAGATGATCGACGCCCTCAAGCCGTACGACGCCTCGCTCCAGGAGAGTCTGCTGCTCGGCCGCGTCATCCGGGAGATAGGCCGGTTCGCGCTCGCGAAGGTCGACCAGGTCAGCAACAGCATCCAGGTCCACCGGCTGGTGCAGGCCGTGATCCGCGCCCAGCTGACCGAGGAGGAGCAGCAGCAGGCGCGACACGTCGTGCACACCGTGCTGGCCGGCGCCCGCCCGGACGGCGACGAGCCCATCGACGACCCGGAGACCTGGTCGCGCTTCTCCGTCATCTGGCCGCACCTCACCGCCTCCGATGCCCGCAACTGCTTCGACGCGGCCACCCGCCGCCTGCTCATCGACCGCGTGCGCTACCTCTGGAAGCGCGGCGACTTCCCGGGCGCCCAGCGCCGCACCGAGGAACTGCTCGTGCACTGGAAGGAGTTGCTGGGCGAGGACGACGTCCAGTATTTGTATCTGCGCTGTCAGCTCGCCAGCGTGCTGCGCTCCCAGGGGCGATACGTGGAGGCCCGCGAGATCGACACGGAGCTGCTGGACCGGCAGCGCCGCGTCCTTGGCCCCTCGCATCCGCACACCTACGTCACGACGTCCAACCTCGCCGCCGACCTGGCGGCGCTCGGCGAGTACCGCTCGGCGGTGGGTCTCGCGAGGGAGGCGCACGACGGGTTCAGCCAGATCTTCCACGAGTCGCACCGGCGCACGCTCAGCGCCGCCAACAACCTCGCGCTCGCGCTGCGCATGGTCGGCCGCTACGGCGAGGCGCGCGCCCTCGACCAGGAGACCCTGGACCGTCGTATGGAGGTCCTGGGCCCCGACCACCCCTACACCCTGGCCTCCGCCGAACGCCTCGGCCGGGACCTGCGCGAGGTCGGCCGCTACTCCGAGTCCGTGGCACTGCTCTCCCGGACGTACGACGCCCACAAGCGCCTGCTCGGCAAGGGGTTCCCCGGCACCCTGCGGTGCGCCAAGTCGCTCGCCGTCTCGCTGCGCAGGGCGGGGCAGTTCGAGGACGCCCGGCGGCTGACGACGGCGACGCGTTCCCAGTACCGGGCGCAGTACCCGAAGCCGACGCCGGACTCCCTGGCCTGCGATCTCAACCTGGCCGCCGACCTGTTCGCGGCCGACGAGCGGGAGGCCGCGCGCGAGGTGGCGCAGGACGCGCTCGCCGAGTACGTGAAGGTGCCGGGCGAGGCGCACCCCTACACCCAGGCCGCGCTGAACAACCTCGGCATCTTCCACTGGGGATGCGGGGACATCGAACAGGCGGAGGAGGTCTTCAGCCAGGTCCTGCCCCGTATGCAGGAGATCCTGGGCGACCAGCACCCCCACACCCTCTTCTCCGGTGTCAACTACGCCAACGTCCTCGCCGACCAGGGCCGCCTGGCGGAGGCCGGCGTCCTGGAGGAGAAGGCCGTGACCACGCTGCGCACCGTCCTCGGCCCGCACCACCCCGAAACCCTGGCCGTCGTCACCAACTACGCGCTCACCCTCGCGGCGGTCGGCCGCGAGGACGAGGCCCACCACGTCCGGGAGGAGGCTCTCACCGAACTGCGCATGCTGCTCGGCGAGGACAACGGCATCATCCAGGTCGCCTCCGACGAACGTCGCATATACCGGGACCTGGAGCCGCTGGCCGTATGAGGTTCCGTCAGACGAGCGCGCCGCCGATCAGCCAGCCGAGCACCTTGGGCAGGGCGCGCAGGGCCGCGAAGTGCGCTGCCGTCGGCTCGACGACCTTCTTGGCCCGGGGGATGCGGTCGGCGAGCCAGGAGGCATGAGAGGCGGGCGAGAAGACGTCGTGCTCCCCGTGCCACAGCAGCACGGGGACACGGATGTCCGCGGGGTCGAAGCCCCAGGGGCCGGTCAGCGCGAGGGCGTCGTCGATCCAGCCGTACGGCGAGGTGCGCAGCGCCTCGCGGAAGTTGCGCAGCAGCATGGAGCGCATCGCCGTGTCCGACACGATCGAGCGGTCGTCGGCGGTGAGGTCCCGGCGCAACTCCTCCAACAGCCGTCCCGGGTCGTTGCGGATGGCCGCGGAGCGTGGGATCAGCCGTTCCTCGAAGCGCTCGGGGTCGGTGAACGCGGTGCGGAACTCGTCGACGTTGGAGGGTGCCATGCCCGCGAACCAGTCGAGCCCCTCGGCGTCGCGCGGGGCGAGGCCGACGAGCGCGGCGGCGCGGGTCACCCGGTCCGGCAGGAGCGCGGCGCAGGCCAGGGCGTGCGGTGCGCCGCCGGAGCGGCCGACCACCGCGAACCGGTCCACGTCCAGCGCGTCCGCGACGACCGCCACGTCCTGCACGACGTCCACGACCCGTCGCCCGGCCATGCGGTCCGAACCCCCGTAGCCGGGGCGGTCGTAGCTGATGAGCCGGGTGCCGCGCTGGTACAGGAACATGGAGCGCGGTCTGGGGCCGACCCGGCTGCCGGGCATGCCGTGCATCAGGAACACGGGGTGCCCGTCCGGATCGCCCGACACCTCGACCCGCAGCAGCCGTCCGTCCACCGTTCGCACATGGTCATGCACAGCGCTTCCCCCCTCCCTCAGGCGAACAAGTCGCCTAGGCCCGACGGGCCGGGACCACGCTGCCCGAACCTTGCCCAACAGCCCACCCCCCGAAACGATTTCGCAGGTCAACCGGGCCCGAGATCAAGCCACTCGAAAGCGGCACCCGGCGCCCCCGCGCCCGCACCGCTCAGAGCCCCCGGACACAACTCCGCCCCGACCGGTGACATCCGGTCAGGGCGGTGAAGACGCAGGTCGCATCGATTCTGCACGCGTAGCGCGTAGTGGGGCGGGTGGGACTCGAACCCACGGCCGACGGATTATGAGTCCGCTGCTCTAACCGGCTGAGCTACCGCCCCTTACGGCGCGTCGCGCACACTTGTGCGCGCCGTCTGCCGCAGCATAGCCGCTCATACGATCTCCTGCTTCGGATGGTCGGCATCGCATGACCATGAGGACTTCGCCGTGGTCTGCGTGGTTCCCCGGACATGAAAAAGGACCCCGAAGGGGTCCTCTTCCGCTGCTCTCCCGACTGGACTCGAACCAGTAACCTGCCGGTTAACAGCCGGCTGCTCTGCCAATTGAGCTACAGGAGATCGAAGCTCCCCCGACTGGACTCGAACCAGTAACCTGCCGGTTAACAGCCGGCTGCTCTGCCAATTGAGCTACAGGGGATTGCCTCGTTGCATCGAACGTACCTACCTGGGTATTCGCCAGGGGGCGTGCGCTCGCTGCGACACATACATTAGCGCAAGCAGGGGGGTGCTCCGCCAATCGGTTCCCTCCCCACCGAAGCCGACGCAAGGGAAGGGTGGCCGTCATGCGCTACCGGCTCACATTCGTCGCCGGACTGGCCCTGGGTTACGTGCTGGGCACGCGGGCCGGGCGCGAGCGCTACGAGCAGCTGAAGAAGTCCGCTCGCCAGGTCGCGCAGAACCCGGCGGTGCGCAACACCGCCGAGTCCGCCGCGCAGCAGGGGCGCGCAGCCGCGGGCAAGGCGTACCACGTGGTCAGCGAGAAGGTCGGGGACCGTGTGCCCGACTCGGTCGCCGACCGGGTGCGCTCGCTGCGGGAGCGGAACACGGACGGTTCCGGCGAGGACGACTGGGGCAGCAGCAACACCTGACGGTGACGCCTCGGGCCGCCTCCCACGTACCAGGGACACCGGGTGTCCAACGGGTCACCGGTGACTTCGGCGCGCGCACCTCTCGCCGTACGGCAGAATTTCTGGCATGGGGATAGTCGCCGGGCTGGACAGTTCGCCCGATTTCACTCGCATCGTCGTCTGCGACACGGACACGGGTGCCGTGCTCAGGCAGGGGTATGCGCCGCATCCGGTGGAGCCCGCCGAGGGCGGCGGCCGTCCTTCGGACGTGGATCCGCAGGCCTGGCTGCTGTCCCTGGGCGAGGCGGCCGGCGGCGGGCTGCTCGAAGGCGTGCAGGCCATCGGCGTCTCCGCACAGCAGAACGCACTCGTTCCGCTGGACTCGCAGGGCAACACGGTGCGCCCCGCGCTGGTCGGCGGTGACAAGCGCGCGCAGGTCGCGGCGGCGGATCTCATCGACGCCCTCGGCGGGCGCGAGGCGTGGGCCCAGGCGGTGGGCTGTGTGCCGCAGGCCGCCCAGCCGGTGACCAAACTGCGCTGGATGAACAGGACCGAGCCGGACTCCGCGCAGCGCACCGCCATGCTGCTGCAGGCCCACGACTGGCTCGTGTGGCAGCTGCTGGGGCGGCCGACGCGCAGGACGACCGACCGCGGCGGAGCCTCCGGCACCGGCTACTGGTCGGCGGCGACCGGCGGGTACCGGCCGGATCTGGTCGAGCTCGCGCTCGGCCACCAGGCGATGCTGCCCGATGTGCTCGGTCCGTCCGACGCGGCCGGGACCACCCCGGAGGGGCTGCTGATCTCCGCCGGGACCGGCGAGACGATGGCGGCCGCCTTCGGGCTCGGCATCGGGCTCGGCGACGCGGTCGTCTCGCTGGGGGCCTCCGGGTCCGTGATGGCCGTACACCCCGAGGCGCTGGTCGACGCGACCGGGATGATCACCTCGCTCGCCGACGCGACCGGGATGCACCTGCCGGTCGTCACCACGCTCAACGCCGTTCGGGCGCTGCGCGGCGCCGCCGAACTGCTCGGTCTGCCCGATCTGGAGAGCTTGTCCGACCTGGCGATGAAGTCGACGCCGGGCTCCCACGGGCTCGTCATGCTGCCGTACCTGGAGGGCGAGCGGACCCCGAACCTGCCGCACACCGCGGGCACCCTCGCGGGCCTTCGGCGGGAGTCGATGCGCCCCGAGCACCTGGCGCGGGCGGCCTTCGAGGGCATGCTGTGCGGGCTCGCGGACGCGCTGGACGTGCTGCGCGGGCGCGGGGTCGACGTACGGCGGATCTTCCTGCTCGGCGCGGCCGCGGAGCTTCCCGCCGTACAGGCCGCGGCGCCCGCGCTGTTCGGGGTGCAGGTCGTGGTGGTGCAGCCGGCGGACTACGCGGCGCTCGGCGCGGCCCGGCAGGCCGCCTGGGCCCTCGGCGTCTCGCAGGGCACCCTCGACCCGCGCACGCCGCCGATGTGGCAGGGCGCGGTCGCCCAGGTGCTGGAGCCCGGCGAGGAGCTGGCCGTCGGACAGGCCGTACGGCAGCAGTACGTGTCCGTACGGGAACAGACGCATCCGGGGGCGTTCCGGGCGTAGCAACACCACCGGCGTACGCCTCAAGGCTGAGGCCGGACGCGCTATTGGACCGCTCTTGGCTTAATCAGTTGAGGTAACACGGGGGGAGTGTCCGACGATAGGGGGTGGTGCACCACCGAACGCCCCGTCGCCGTCGACTCCGAGAGACCCCGCGTGCTCATACGACTTCTTCGAACCCACCTCAGTCCGTACCGCAAACCCATCGCCCTGCTCGTCCTGCTGCAGTTCCTGCAGACCTGCGCGACGCTCTACCTGCCCACGCTCAACGCGCACATCATCGACAACGGTGTCGTGAAGGGCGACACGGGCTACATCCTGTCCTTCGGCGCCCTGATGGTCGCCATCTCGCTGGCGCAGGTGGTCTGCAACGCGGGGGCCGTCTACTTCGGCGCCCGTACGGCGTCCGCGGTGGGCCGGGACATCCGGGCCGCCGTCTTCGACCGGGTGCAGTCCTTCTCGGCGCGCGAGGTCGGCCACTTCGGTGCGCCGTCGCTCATCACCCGCACCACGAACGACGTGCAGCAGGTGCAGATGCTCGCGCTGATGACGTTCACGCTGCTGGTGTCGGCGCCGATCATGTGCGTCGGCGGCATCATCCTCGCCCTCGGCCTGGACGTGCCGCTGTCCGCCGTGCTGATCGCCGTGGTTCCGGTGCTCGGCATCAGCGTGACGGTGATCGTGCGGCGGCTGCGCCCGCTGTTCCGGAAGATGCAGGTGCGCCTGGACACCGTGAACCGGGTGCTGCGCGAGCAGATCACCGGCAACCGCGTGATCCGTGCCTTCGTCCGGGACGAGTACGAGAAGGACCGCTTCCGGGACGCGAACACCCAGCTCACCGAGGTGTCCCTGGGCACCGGACGGATGCTGGCCCTGATGTTCCCGATCGTGATGACGGTGGTGAACCTGTCGTCGATCGCCGTCGTGTGGTTCGGCGCGCACCGCATCGACAGCGGGGGCATGCAGATCGGTGACCTGACCGCGTTCCTCGCCTATCTGATGCAGATCGTGATGTCCGTGATGATGGCCACCTTCATGTTCATGATGGTGCCGCGCGCGGAGGTCTGCGCGGAGCGGATCCAGGAGGTGCTCGACACCTCCAGCAGTGTCGTTCCCCCGACCGCTCCCGTCCTGGAGCTGCGCCGCCACGGCCACCTGGAGATCCGGGGGGCCGGGTTCCGTTACCCGGGCGCCGAGGAGCCGGTGCTGAAGGCCGTCGACCTGGTGGCGCGCCCCGGCGAGACCACGGCCGTGATCGGGTCGACCGGCAGCGGCAAGTCCACGCTGCTCGGGCTCGTCCCGCGGCTGTTCGACGCCACCGACGGCGAGGTGCTCGTCGACGGCGTGGACGTGGCGACCGTCGAGCCGCGGCTGCTGGCGAGGACCGTGGGCCTGGTGCCGCAGAAGCCGTACCTGTTCGCGGGCACGGTCGCCACCAACCTGCGCTACGGCAATCCCGAGGCGAGTGACGAGGAGCTGTGGCACGCGCTGGAGGTCGCGCAGGCCAAGGGCTTCGTGGAGGGGCTGGAGAACGGCCTCGACTCCCCCATCGCCCAGGGCGGAACGAACGTCTCGGGCGGTCAGCGTCAGCGGCTGGCGATCGCCCGCACCCTGGTGCAGCGCCCGGAGATCTACCTCTTCGACGACTCCTTCTCGGCGCTCGACTACGCGACCGACGCGGCCCTGCGCGCCGCGCTCGGCCGCGAGACCGCCGAGGCGACCGTCGTGATCGTCGCCCAGCGTGTGTCGACCATCCGCGACGCCGACCGGATCGTGGTCCTGGACGAGGGCCGCGTCGTCGGCACCGGCCGCCACCACGAACTGATGGCGGGCAACGAGACCTACCGGGAGATCGTGCTCTCCCAGCTGACGGAAGCGGAGGCTGCCTGATGGCCGGGCCTATGGGGCGGATGATGGCCGGGGGCGGCCCCGATCAGCGCTCGATGGACTTCAAGGGATCCGGAAAACGGCTTCTCTCCCAGTTCAAGCCCGAACGCGTCACCCTGTACGGGATGCTCGTCGCCGTCGTACTGAGCGTGGGCCTCTCGGTGGTCGGGCCGAAGATCCTCGGCCGGGCGACGGACCTGGTGTTCGCCGGGATCATCGGGCGGCAGATGCCGGCGAACGCGACGAAGGAGCAGGTCCTCGACTCCATGCGCAGGCGGGGCGAGGGCGGCGTCGCCGACATGCTCTCGGGCACCGACTTCACCCCGGGCAAGGGCATCGACTTCGACGCCGTGGGCAACGTACTGCTGCTCGCGCTCGGCACGTTCCTGGTGGCCGGCCTGCTGATGGCGGTGGCCACCCGCCTGGTGAACCGCGCGGTCAACAAGACGGTCTACCGGATGCGCGAGGACATGCAGGCGAAGCTGTCCCGCCTCCCGCTGTCGTACTTCGACAAGCGGCAGCGCGGCGAGGTCCTCAGCCGCGCGACCAACGACATCGACAACATCGGGCAGACGCTTCAGCAGTCGATGGGCCAGCTCATCAACTCGCTGCTGACGATCATCGGTGTGCTGGCGATGATGTTCTGGGTGTCCTGGCTGCTGGCGCTCGTGGCGCTGGTCACCGTGCCGCTGTCGTTCTACGTCGCCACGCGCGTCGGCAAGCGCTCGCAGCCGCACTTCGTGCAGCAGTGGCGCACCACCGGCAAGCTCAACGCGCACATCGAGGAGATGTACACCGGGCACACCCTGGTGAAGGTGTTCGGGCGGCAGGACGAGTCGGCTGCGCAGTTCGCCGAGGAGAACGACAAGCTGTACGAGGCCGGGTTCAAGGCGCAGTTCAACAGCGGCATCATGCAGCCGCTGATGATGTTCGTGTCGAACATCAACTATGTGCTGGTCGCGGTCGTCGGCGGGCTGCGGGTGGCGACGGGCGCGCTGTCCATCGGTGACGTGCAGGCCTTCATCCAGTACTCCCGCCAGTTCTCCATGCCGCTGACGCAGGTCGCGTCCATGGCGAACCTGGTGCAGTCCGGCGTCGCCTCCGCCGAGCGGATCTTCGAGCTCCTCGACGCCGAGGAGCAGGAGGCCGACCCGATGCCGGGAGCCAAGCCGGACGAGCTGCGCGGGCGGGTCGCCCTGGAGAACGTGTCGTTCCGCTACGACCCCGACAAGCCGCTCATCGAGGACCTCTCGCTGAAGGTTGAGCCCGGGCACACGGTCGCCATCGTCGGTCCGACCGGCGCGGGCAAGACCACGCTCGTCAACCTGCTCATGCGGTTCTACGAGGTCACCGGCGGGCGCATCACCCTCGACGGGGTGGACGTCGCCACGATGTCCCGGGACAGCCTGCGCGACGGGATCGGCATGGTGCTTCAGGACACCTGGCTGTTCGGCGGCACGATCGCGGAGAACATCGCCTACGGTGCCTCGCGGGACGTGACGCGGGGTGAGATCGAGGAGGCCGCGCGGGCCGCGCACGCCGACCGGTTCATCCGGACACTGCCCGAGGGGTACGACACCGTCATCGACGACGAGGGCACGGGGGTGAGCGCCGGTGAGAAGCAGCTCATCACCATCGCGCGGGCGTTCCTGTCCGACCCGGTGATCCTCGTGCTCGACGAGGCGACGAGTTCGGTGGACACCCGCACCGAGGTGCTGATCCAGAAGGCGATGGCGAAGCTGGCGCACGGGCGGACGTCGTTCGTCATCGCGCACCGGCTGTCGACGATCCGCGATGCCGACACCATTCTGGTGATGGAGAACGGCGCGATCGTCGAGCAGGGCGCCCACAGCGATCTGCTCGCCGCCGACGGGGCGTACGCCCGGCTGTACAAGGCCCAGTTCGCACAGGCCGTCGCGGAAGTGGACTAGCCGCCCGGTAGTTGATCCCAGGGGCCGCTCGCCTTGTGTGAGCGGCCCCTGCTTCAGTCCAGGTACCCCCGCAGCTGGTCCGCGAAGGCGTGGTCCCTCAGCTTGTTGAGGGTCTTGGACTCGATCTGGCGGATGCGTTCGCGGGTGACGCCGAAGATGCGGCCTATCTCCTCCAGCGTGCGCGGCCGGCCGTCGGCGAGCCCGTAGCGCAGCTGGACGACCTTGCGCTCGCGCTCCCCGAGCGTGGACAGCACGGCCTCCAGGTGTTCCCTGAGCAGCAGGAACGCCGCCGACTCCACCGGCGAGGTCGCGTCACCGTCCTCGATGAGGTCGCCGAGCGCTACGTCGTCCTCCTCCCCGACCGGTGCGTGCAGCGAGACGGGTTCCTGGGCCAGCCGCAGAACTTCGCTGACGCGTTCGCTGGGCAGGTCGAGGTGCGCGGCGACCTCCTCCGGTGTCGGCTCGTAGCCGCGCTCCTGCAGCATGCGCCGCTGCACGCGTACGACCCGGTTGATCAGCTCCACGACGTGCACCGGGACCCGGATGGTGCGGGCCTGGTCGGCGAGGGCGCGGGACATGGCCTGGCGGATCCACCAGGTGGCGTACGTGGAGAACTTGTACCCGCGCGCGTAGTCGAACTTCTCGACGGCGCGGATGAGGCCGAGGTTGCCCTCCTGGACCAGGTCGAGCATGGTCAGCCCGCGCCCCACGTACCGCTTGGCGACGGAGACGACGAGGCGCAGGTTCGCCTCGATGAGGCGGCGCTTGGCCATGCGGCCCATGACGACCAGCTTGTCCAGGTCGAGGGCGAGCTGGCTGTCCAGGTCGCAGGCGAGGCGGAGCTTCTCCTCGGCGAAGAGCCCGGCCTCGACGCGGCGGGCGAGTTCGACCTCCTCGGCGGCGGTGAGCAGGGGGATCCGGCCGATCTCGCGCAGGTACTGGCGGAACAGGTCGGAGGAGGGGCCGCTGGTGTCGGCGACGCGGCTGCGGGGCGGTTCGACGGGCTCGGGCGCCTCGGTCTCGGTGATCTCCACGGCGCCGGCGGGGGGTTCGCCGGGTTCGGGCGGACTCTCCGCGTCCGCCTCGGGACGTGCTTCGGGGCGTGCTTCGGGATGGTGCGCGACGTGGCTCTGCGGGGGGACTGCCGGTATGACGTCGTTCTCCGCGTCCGTGTCCGTCGCGGTGTCGGTCTCTGTGAGGGTCTGGGTCTGCACGGGGGCGACCTCCAGGAATGTCGCTGCTGAGGCATGCGGCAGCGGTACGTCGGAGATGGGGTCGGCGGCCTCGCCGCTGTCCATCCCGTAGTCGTTGAGCGGAACCGCGGGGGTGTGTAACCCGCTGTGGGCGGGCCGGCCGCGCTCCGAGGACTCAGGCACCGAGACCCAGTGTGGAGTACGACACATCGCCGCCACGAGGGGCGTGCGGTGACTTTTTGAGTCCGGTCCGTGACCGCGTGGTTACCCTGCCGTACGAGTGCGCAGCTGACAGGGCGCGAAACAGCTTGAAAGGCGCACCAAACAGCGCACGGAAAGTGGCCGCTGCTCCGTCAGAGCGCCGTCGCGCCCTGTTCCCGGAGAGCCTGGTCGTACTGCTGGAGCACCCACAGCTCGTTCTGCACGGCCGCCAACTGGGCCGGGTCGCCCTGGGCGCTCACCCGGGCCAGCGCGCCCTGTACGTCGCGTACACGGCGCTCGACGGCCCGGCGGCGCACCGAGACCAGCTGGGCCCCCGCGTACGTCTCGTCGACGGTCTTGCGCATGATCGCCTCGACGGCCAGCTCGGTGACCATGGCGCGCACCGCGTCGTCCGGGGCGGCCTCGCGGACGCGGACCAGATACTCCTGGGAGTCCTCGACGCCGTACTCGGCGCCACCCGCGTCCATGATCGCCTGGCGTACGGCCGCGTACGGGGCGGCGGTGAACTCGTCCACGCCGTACGCGTCGAAGGCCGGGGAGACCAACTCCGGGCGCTGCAGGGCGAGTTTGAGCAGCTCGCGTTCGGTGGCGAAGACGGGGTTGCGCAGGGTGAGGGCCGGGCCTCCGGCGGGCGTCCGGGCGGCCTCGTACGCCTGCTGGGGGCGCTGTCCGGCCGGGGCGGGGCCCTTGCCGCCGCGGCCCTGGGCCCAACGGGCCAGCTGAGCCACCCGCTTGACGACGAACTGCGTGTCGAGGATGCCGAGCATGCCGGCGAGCTGCACGGCGACCTCGTGCTGGGCGCCGCTGTTCTTGATGCGGGCGACGATCGGGGCCGCCTCGTCGAGCGCGGCGGCGCGGCCCGCCGGGGTCTCCAGGTCGTAGCGCAGGACGATCTGGCGCAGCGCGAACTCGAAGAGCGGGGTGCGGGGTTCGGCCAGGTCGGCGACCGCCTCGTCGCCCTTGGCGAGCCGCAGCTCGCAGGGGTCCATGCCGTCCGGGGCGATCGCGATGTAGGTCTCGGCGGCGAACTTCTGGTCGTCCTCGAAGGCGCGCAGGGCGGCTTTCTGGCCGGCCGCGTCGCCGTCGAAGGTGAAGATCACCCGTGCGCTGCCGTTGTCCATGAGCAGCCGGCGGAGGATCTTGATGTGGTCGCCGCCGAACGCGGTGCCGCAGGTCGCGATCGCCGTGGTGACGCCGGCGAGATGGCAGGCCATGACGTCCGTGTAGCCCTCGACGACGACCGCGCGGCTGGCCTTGGCGATGTCCTTCTTCGCGAGGTCGATGCCGTACAGGACCTGGGACTTCCGGTAGATCGCCGTGTCGGGTGTGTTGAGGTACTTCGGGCCGTTGTCCGACTCGTACAGCTTTCGCGCGCCGAAGCCGACGACCTCGCCGCCGATGTCGCGGATCGGCCACATCAGGCGGCCGCGGAAGCGGTCGATGGGACCGCGACGGCCTTCCTGGGAGAGGCCGGACAGGAGGAGTTCCTTGTCGGAGAAGCCCTTGCCGCGGAGGTAGCGGGTGAGGTGGTCCCAGCCCTGGGGGCTGTAGCCGACGCCGAAGTGGGCGGCGGCGGCCTGGTCGAAGCCGCGCTCGGCGAGGAACTTGCGGCCGGTGTCGGCCTCGGAGCTGGTGTCGAGCTGCTCGATGTAGAACTGGGCGGCGATCTTGTGCGCCTCTACCAGGCGGATGCGCTCGCCGCGCTGGTGGGAGGGGTTGTACCCGCCCTCCTCGTACCGCAGCGTGATGCCCGCCTGGGCGGCGAGGCGCTCGACCGACTCGGAGAAGGAGAGGTGGTCGACCTTCATCACGAACGTGATGGTGTCGCCGCCCTCCTGGCAGCCGAAGCAGTGGAAGAGTCCCTTGCTCGGGCTGACCTGGAAGGACGGCGACTTCTCGTCGTGGAAGGGGCACAGCCCCTTGAGGTTCCCGCCGCCCGCGTTGCGCAGCTGGAGGTACTCGGAGACCACGGCGTCGATCGGGACCGCGTCCCGAACCGCCTTCACGTCCTCGTCGTTGATCCTTCCGGCCACGCATGGATTCTACGGGGACGGTGTGACAGTCGGGTGCCGCTGTCGGTCAGGGGAGCAGGCTGTCCAGTGGAACGTGTGGGTCGGCGAGCGCCTCGGTGTCCACCCGGGCCCGGGAGCGGATCAATGACTGAATCGGTTCCGTGACGTCCCACACATTCACGTTCATCCCGGCCAGCACCTGTCCGTCCTTGAGCCAGAAGGCGATGAACTGCCGCTTGCCCGCGTCTCCTCGGATCACCACCTGGTCGTAGGAGCCGGGGGGCGCCCAGCCCGAGTACTCGAGCCCGACGTCGTACTGGTCGGAGAAGAAATACGGCACGCGGTCGTAGGCGAGGTCGCGGCCGAGCATTGCGCGGGCGGCCGCCGGGCCGCCGTTGAGGGCGTTGGCCCAGTGCTCGACGCGCAGCCGGGTGTCGAAGAGCGTGTGGTGGAAGGCGGCCACGTCACCGGCGGCGTAGATGTCGGGGTCGGAGGTGCGCAGCCGGGCGTCGACGGCGATGCCGCCGCCGTGCGCACGGTCGGCGATCTCCAGGCCGGCGGCCTCGGCGAGGCCGGTGCGCGGGGCCGCTCCGATGGCGGCCAGCACATCGTGGGCGGGGTGCTCCTCGCCGTCGTCGGTGCGGGCGGCGAGCACCATGCCGTCCTGGCCGACGATCTCGGTGAGCCGGGCGCCGAAGTGGAAGCGGACGCCGTGCTCGCGGTGCAGCTCGGCGAAGAGCTGGCCCAGCTCGGGGCCGAGCACCGCGTGCAGCGGGGTCCCCTCGGGCTCTACGACGGTGACCTCGGCGCCGTACTCACGGGCCGCCGCCGCGACCTCCAGGCCGATCCAGCCGGCGCCAGCGATGACGATGTGGCCGTTGTCCCGGCCGAGGGCCGAGAGGACGCCCTTGAGGCGCTCGGCGTGCGCGAGGCGGCGCAGGTGGTGGACACCGGCGAGGTCGGTGCCCGGGATGTCCAGGCGGCGGGGTTCGGCGCCCGTCGCGATGAGCAGCTTGTCGTAGTGCACCAGCGTGCCGTCGTCGCCGAAGCGGACCGTCTTCGCGCCGCGGTCGATGGCGTCGACTGTCTGGCCGAGGTGCAGCTCGACGTCGTGCTGCGCGTACCAGGCCGGTTCGTGGACGAAGACGCTGTCGCGCTCCTCCTTGCCGAGCAGGTACCCCTTGGAGAGCGGCGGGCGCTCGTAGGGGTGGTCGCGTTCGTCGCAGATCAGTATCACGCGGCCGGTGAAGCCCTCCGTTCGAAGGGTCTCGGCCGCCTTGGCGCCGGCCAGGCCTCCTCCGACGATGACGAATGTCTGATCCGCGTCGACCACTTGATGCCTCCTCGTAAGGATGTCGCCACATGCGAGCGTCCCGCACGCAGGGTGATGCGGGAAGAGGGAGTGGCCCGATCAGGCCACGCAGGGTCACACTCGTGTACTTATTTGCCCTGGTTGGCCCCAATCATCGAAGGTGCGGTGTGCCGGAGTCCGGGTGCAGCCGCGCGGTGGTCAGCGCGGACGGGCGCCCGTGAGCCGGGCGTGCAGGGAGCGTGCGGAGGCGTCCGTGAGGGACGCGATCTGGTCGACGATCACTCGCCCCCGGGCCCGGTCGTCGGGTGCCTCGTCGAACAGCGCGCGGAACTGCGGGTCCAGGCCGTCGGGCGCGCGGGCGGTGAGCGTCTCGGCGAGTTCGGCGACGACGATCCGCTGGTCGGCGCGGAGCGCCTCCTGCTCGGCGCGCTGCATGACGTACCGGTCGGCGACCGCCTTGAGGACCGCGCACTCCAGCCGGGCGCTTCTCGGCACGACCAGCTCGGCCGCGTACCGGGTGAGGCGCCCGCTGCCGTACGCCGCCCGGGTCGCGCCCTCCGCCGCGAGGCAGAAGTGGCCGATGAGCTGGCTGGTGGCGTCCTTCAGCCGGGCCTGCGCGACGGCCGTCCCGTCGTAGCCGTGCGGCCACCACTCCTGGTCGAGGAGGCGGTCGAGGGCGGCGGACAGCTCGGCGGGGTCGGTGTCGGCCGGCACGTACCGCCCGACGGCGACGGCGAAGATCTCCTGCCGCTCCGGCTCGGCGTGCAGGACGTTGGGGTCGATGTGGCCCGCGTGCAGGCCGTCCTCGACGTCGTGCACCGAGTACGCCACGTCGTCCGACCAGTCCATGACCTGGGCCTCGAAGCACGTACGGGTGCCGGGCGCGCCCTTGCGGATCCAGTCGAAGACGGGCCGGTCGTCGTCGTAGACCCCGAACTTCGGGGACTTGGCGTCGGTGGGATGGGCGCCGCGCGGCCAGGGGTACTTGGTGGCGGCGTCCAGGGCGGCGCGGGTGAGGTTGAGACCGACGCTGACGAGGTCGCCGCCCGCCGCGGCAGCGGCTGATGTCAGGGTCTGGGAGCGCACGAACCGCTTGGGCTCGATGCGGGTCAGCAGGCGCAGCGACTGGGCGTTGCCCTCGAAGCCGCCGATGTCCTCGGCGAATTCGTTGAGCGCCTGTTCGCCGTTGTGCCCGAAGGGCGGGTGGCCGAGGTCGTGCGAGAGGCAGCATGCCTCGACGAGGTCGGGGTCGCAGCCGAGGGCGGCGCCCAGCTCGCGGCCGACCTGGGCGCACTCCAGGGAGTGGGTCAGCCGGGTGCGGGGGCTGGCGTCCCAGACGCTGCTGCGCGTGCCCGGGGTGACGACCTGGGTCTTGCCGGCCAGCCGGCGCAGGGCCGCCGAGTGCAGGACGCGCGCGCGGTCGCGCTGGAAGGCGGTGCGGCCGGGCCGCTTGTCGGGTTCGGTGGCCCAGCGCTCGATGGCGGACTCGTCGTACCCCTCCGGGGCGATGTGCTCGAACCCGTCCGGCCTGGCGTACTCGGTGGGGTCTTCGTATGCCTTCGGTGCAGTGCCTTCCATGCACCGACAGTAGACGCAGGCACTGACAAACGGGACACAGCTGTCCGGGTGACCTGGGTCAGGCCGTGGCCAGTTCGCGTTCCGAGGCGGTTCCCGGCCGGGCGACGGCCTGGTCGTAGCGGTGCAGGACGAGGCGGGCCATCATCGGGTGCGCGCCGAGCGGGGCGGCGGCGATCCAGGGGGCCGCGGCGGCGCATTCGGTGGCGAAGCGGCCGGGGGCGGTGAAGTAGGAGGCGACGGCCACCCGGTGGCGGCCGCGGGCGGCGAGCGCGCGGACGGCGGCAGAGACGGTCGGGGTGGCGGCGGAGGCGTACGCGGGGACGACCGGGACACCGAGGCGCTCGGCCAGCAGCTGGGCGGTGCGGCGGGTGTCGACGGCCGCGTGAGGGTCGCGGGAGCCCGCGGCGGCGAGCACGACACCGCTGGCGCGGCGGGTCGCCTCGGTCGTCCGGGTGCGCCAGCCCGCCTCGACGAGCCGCGCGTACAGCGTCTCGACCAGCAGCGGATGCGGGCCGAGCGGGGCGGCGACGCGGGTACGCAGGTCTTCGGCGGCGGCCGCGGCCTCGGGGATGTCGTGCTTGACGTGGTAGCCGCGGCTGAGGAGCAGCGGGACGAGCACGGCGCCGGCGGGGGTGTCCTGGTCGGCACGGGCGAGGGAGGCGAGCGTGTCGGGCAGCAGGGGCTCGTTCAGCTCGATGTGGCCCAGGTGCACGGGCAGGTGCGGACGCAGCTCACGGACCCGCTCGATCAGGGTGCGTACGGTGGCCAGTGCTCGCGGATCGCGGCTGCCGTGCCCGACGAGGACGAGCGCGGGCGGCGCCGGGCGGCGGGTGCCGTTGAGCGAGACGAGGCTGAGCTGACTGCCGAGCTGGCTGGTGATCCGGTTCATGAGTTGCGCCGTACTGTCGAGGTGAGCGGCGCCGTGGGGCGCACCACCGGGCCGGTTCTTGGACGCGGTCGTGGACTCGTCGCGAGGAGGGTTCGACGCCGTCATGGACCGATCCTGGCGGCAGGAGGTTGCCGGGCCGTTGCGTGAGGGTCACGGGTATTTTCCGGCGGTTCACGGTGCCGGGTCCGGCGGTGTGAGGTACCCGACCGCCCGGCCCGTACGGCTCGGGCGAACCGGATCACCGTACGCTGCGTCCCCACTGGCGAGAACCGGTCGTGCCGAGGGCCGGGCAGACCGGGACCGACCTGGGGGGACACCGTCGATGCGCCTGCCGCGCCTGAGCATCCGCCGACCGAGGCGACCGATACTGCCGCGCACCCGCAAGGGGCAGCGGCGGGCCGTGCAGGCTGTGATGCTGCTGTGCGTGCTGGCGCTGCTGCCGGCGACCTGGATGTTCACCGCGGCCGGTGACCGGCTGCGGACGACGGCGGACGCGCCGCGCACCGAGGTCGCCGTCGTCTTCGGCGCCGGGCTGTGGGACGGGGAGCCGTCGCCGTATCTCGCGCACCGGCTGGACGCGGCGGCGAAGCTGTACCGGGCGGGCCGGATCGAGGTCGTTCTCGTCACCGGCGACAACAGCCGCGAGGACTACGACGAGCCGGACGCGATGCGCACGTACCTCACGAAGCGCGGGGTGCCCGACGCGCGGATCGTCAGCGACTACGCCGGTTTCGACACCTGGGACTCGTGCGTCCGCGCGAAGAAGATCTTCGGCGTCGACCGTGCCGTCCTGATCAGCCAGGGCTTCCACATCCGACGGGCGGTGGCGCTGTGCCAGGCGGCGGGCGTGCAGTCGTACGGCGTCGGCGTCGACGCCAAGCACGACGTGACCTGGTACTACGGCGGTGCCCGCGAGATCTTCGCGGCGGGCAAGGCCGCCCTGGACGCGCTGTTCGAGCCGGATCCCCGGTTCCTCGGACCGAAGGAACCGGGGGTGACGAAGGCGCTGGCTAGCGGTCGGTGAAGCGAGGTGGGCGCTTTTCCAGGAAGGCGGTCATGCCTTCCTTCTGGTCCTCCGTCGCGAACAGGCCGTGGAAGACGCGGCGTTCGAAGAGGACACCGTCCCGCAGGCCCGTCTCCAGCGCCCGGTCGACGCATTCGCGGGCGGCGGTGACGGCGCCGCGGCTGTGGGAGGCGATCGTCGTGGCGGCCTCCAGCGCCTCGGGGAGGACCTGGTCGTCGGGGACGACCCGGGAGACGAGGCCCGCGCTCTCCGCCTCCCGCGCGTTCATGGTGCGGCCGGTGAGGACGAGGTCCATCGCCTTGGCGCGGCCGACGAGGCGGGTGAGGCGCTGGGTGCCGCCGATGCCGGGGATCACACCGAGCCTGATCTCCGGCTGGCCGAAGAGCGCGGACTCGCCGGCGATGATCAGGTCGCACATCATCGCCAGTTCGCAACCGCCGCCCAGGGCATGGCCGTTGACGGCGGCGATCTTCGGGGTGCGCAGGGCCGCGAACTCCTCCCAGCCGCAGAAGTAGTCCTCGGTGACCATGTCGGCGGCCGTCTTCCCGGCCATCTCCTTGATGTCCGCGCCGGCCGCGAAGACCTTCTCCGAGCCGGTGACGACGAAGCAGCCGACCGCCGGGTCCGTGTCCAACGGGCGCAGGGTGTCGAGGAGTTCGGTCATCAGCTCCGTGCTGAGGGCGTTGAGGACGTGCGGGCGGTGCAGCCGTACGGTGAGGACGCGCCCGTGGCGTTCGGTCTTGAGGTTGTTGTTCATCGGCTCCCTTTCCCGACAGGCCGGTCATGAGTCCCAGATGGCGCCGTACGCGGGGATGCCGCGCCGTTCCAGGCCGTGCACGACCTGCCAGGTGAGTTTCTTGTTGGAGATGCAGATGACCGCCTCGGCACCGAAGTCCCGGTACGCGGCGTACGCGAGCCGCACCATGTCGGGCTTTCCGTTCCGGGAGGTGTCCCAGACGAGGGCGTGCGGCTGAACGGCGAGGATTTCGTCGACGAGCGCGTCGCCGTAGGTGGTGCGGGGGTCGCGGGTAGCCCAGACGAGGCGTGAGGGCACCTCGGCGGCGAGCAGGTGGGGCAGGCAGGGGCCGATGCCGCTGCCCGTGGCGACGTAGACCACCTTCGTGAACAGGGTCTCGATGTTGGCGACCCCGGCCGTGGTGATGCCCTTCACCCAGACGCGTTCGGGAGCGTCGTCGACGAAGGAGCCCGTCCAGTCGCCCGCGCGGGAGATCGTGAGCCGGAAGCCGGATTCGCCGGGTGACGGCACGTTGGCGAACGAGTGCCACTCCATGAGCGGGCTGCGGCTGATCGCGGTCGAGGACCCGGCGAAGGGTGTCACGCCGTGGTCGAAACGGGCCAACGCCACGTGGGGCGAGGGCCGTTCGATGCGTACGGCGACCTTGCGCAGCCGCATCCAGGGCAGTGCGACGCTGAAGGTGACCAGGCCCAGGACCGCCACGGACACCGGGTCCGGGACGGCCAGCAGCGTGTGCGTCCAGAACAGCGCCAGCGCCGTCCAGCCGCCGAAGCGGTGGATCTTCTCGAAGTGGTCGTGGAAGCGGGAGCGGAACGGCGGCAGCGCGGTCGCGATGATGCCGGCGAGCAGGCCGATCAGCGTCCAACTGATCACGATGAGCGGCGTGTTGGCGCCCTCCGCCGTGACCGCCACCGCGACCGCGACGAACCACGCCGCCCCGGCCAGCGCGCCCCCGACGTGCAGTCCGCCGAAGTGGTAGACCTTCGCGAGCGTCCAGCGCACCTTCAGCGGCCACGACGTCGGCGCCCAAGTCGCGACGCGGAAGAAGAAGTTGACGACGTACTGCTGGCGTACGACGACGGCGAGCGCGAGGTTGGCGAGCGCCGCGTGGCCGAGGGTGCGGGTGGCGAGGGGCCAACCAATGGCCAGGAAGGCAAGGTTGGTGATCAGCACCAGTGCCGCCAGCCGGTTGTAGTGCATCAGGCGGGGGTGCTTGAGGAGGCGGCGGGGCGCGGAGGTGAGCGGGGGAAGCTCCACCGCCGCATCCGCCACGCCCATGACATCCGTGGACGATCCCGTGGACGTCCGAGGCGGTGACGAGGTCATCGCGCCACCACCTCGCGCTCCTCCGCCAGCCGCAGCAGCGCCGCCTTGTCGATCTTTCCCCGGTCCGTCTCGGGGAGGAAGGCGAGGGGCAGGACCTCGGCCGGGACGCAGTAGTAGGGCAGCGCGGCCTCGACCGCCCGACGGGCGCCCTCCGGATCGACGTCGGCCGGGCAGACGAACGAGACGAGGGTGCGGGCGTCGCGTCTGAGGGTGACTGCGCGGGCGCAGCCGGCCACCGACTCCAGGACCGAGGAGACGCCGTCGAGTTCGACGCGGAAGCCGCGGACCTTGACCTGGTCGTCCGTACGGCCGAGGTGTTCGAGATCGCCGCCCGGGGCCCAGCGGCCGAGGTCGCGGGTGCGGAACATGAGCCGGCCGTCGCCGAGGAAGGGATCGGGCGCGTACCGCTCGCTGTTCAGCCGCTCGTTGCCGAGGTATCCGGCCGACACGCAGTCGCCGCCCGCCCACATCTCGCCGGCCGCGCCGATGGGCACGGGCCTCCGGTGCTCGTCTAGGACGTACACCGTGTTGTTGGGGGTCGGGCGGCCGATGGTGAGGAGCGGATCGGACGGATGATGGCGGCGCATCGTGTTCACGATGGTCGTCTCGGTCGGGCCGCAGCAGTTGTGGAAGGCCGCACGGGCCGCCCACCGGTCGGCCAGCGGGCGGGGGCACGGCTCGCCCGCGACGGCCACCGCGCGGATGTGCGGGCAGCTCGCGGGGTCGATGCCGGACAGGACGGTCGGCGTGGCGATCAGGACGTCCGCCGTACGGGCCGTCTCGGCGATGTCCTTGCCGCGGATCACGAGCGTGCCGCCGTGCGTCAGACAGCCGAGGATCTCCCAGGCCGCCATGTCGAAGGCGACGTTCAGCAGGTGGGCGACGCGCTCGCCGGGGCTGATGCCGAGGCCGCCCGGCCCGGTGAGCAGGATGTTCGCGACGTTGCGGTGGGTGACCTTGACGCCGTTGGGCGGGCCCGTCGTACCGGAGGTGAACAGGACGTAGCAGCCGTCGTCGGGGCGGACGGCCACTCCTGGCGGCCCCCCTTCGCGACTCGTCGGCCCGCCTTCGTACGTCAGGGGCTCGTCCAGCGCGATCAGCCGGACGTCCTGCTGCCGTGGCACGCGGTGCGCGTGTTCCGAGAGGGTGAGGACGACCCGGGTCGCGGCGGTGCGCATGACATGGTCGAGCTGGGCCGTGGGGGTGAGCCCGATGTCCTGCGGGACGTAGGCGGCGCCCGCCTTGAGGGTGCCGAGGAGGCCGACGAGCAGCGGGATCGACCGGCGGGCGAACAGGCCGACATGATCGCCGGGGCGTACGCCTTCGCGGACCAGCCGGGCCGCCAGCCCGTCGGCGTAGCGGTCGAGCTCGCCGTAGGTGATCGTCGCGCCCCGGTGTTCGGCGGCGACGGCGTGCGGTGTGGCCGCGGCCTGCCGTTCGACGGCGTGGTGGACGAGGGGGTCGGGCACGGGGACGGCGGGGCCTCGGCCGTAATGCCAGAACAGAGCCTGGTCGCGGGGGGTGAGAGGGCGCAGAGGCATGACTGCTGAGACCTCCTGGCTGTTTCGAGAACGGATGACGTGTCCGGTGTGAGCGGTGCCGAATCCGGGTTTTTCGAACGCCGTGCGGTCTTTCGCGGCCCGACTGTAGTCGCGAATTTTGAACCCTCAACAAGGCCTGTTCGGCCACGTACGATGCACAATCGGCCACATGTGGTGACTTTCATCACAGCGGCAACTTCCGTCGTGCCGACGGCAACCCACAGGTGTCCGGTTGTGCGGCCGTGCCTCTGTCCGGGGACTTTGGGCCTCACCGCCGCCCCCGGCCGCCCGGGAGGTCCCCGTCCCGGCCGCGTAACGCCGGACATCCCGGCGCGTAACACGCCCGACGCACGCTGGACGGTATGCAGACCTCCGCGACGCCCACCCACTGCCCGTACTGCGCCCTGCAGTGCGGGATGAACCTCACGCCCGAGCAGAGCGGGGGCGTCGCGGTGGTCGAGCGCCCCGACTTCCCGGTGAACCGGGGCGCGCTGTGCGGCAAGGGCCGTACGGCGCCGGAGCTGCTCTCGTCCCGGCTCCGGCTGACCTCCCCGCTGGTCCGGAAGGCGGGCGTCCTTGCGCCCGCCACCTGGGACGAGGCCCTCGACCGCATCGCCGAGGGGCTGACCCGCACGCGCACGGAGCATGGCCCGGACGCGTGCGGTGTCTTCGGCGGCGGTGGGCTGACGAACGAGAAGGCGTACGCGCTCGGCAAGTTCGCCCGGGTCGTCCTCGGCACCTCGCAGATCGACTACAACGGACGCTTCTGCATGTCGTCCGCCGCGGCGGGCGGGATCAAGGCCTTCGGCCTCGACCGCGGTCTGCCCTTCCCGCTGGAGGACATCCCCAGGACCGGCTGCGTGATCCTGGTCGGCTCCAACCTCGCCGAGACGATGCCGCCCGCGCTGCGCTACCTCACCGAGTTGAAGGAGAACGGCGGCACGCTGATCGTCATCGATCCGCGCCGCACGCGTACGGCCGAGCAGGCGGACCTGCACCTGGCGCCGCGCCCCGGCACGGACCTCGCGCTGGCCCTCGGAATGCTCCACCTGATCGTCGCCGAGGACCGCACGGACGAGGCGTACATCCAGGAGCGCACGAGCGGCTGGGAGGAGACGCGGGCCGCGGCGATGGCGCACTGGCCGGAGTACGTGGAGCGGATCACCGGTGTTCCCGTGCCCCAACTCCGGGAGGCGGTACGGCTGTTCTGCGAGCCCGCGAACGCCATGGTGCTCACCGCGCGCGGGCCCGAGCAGCAGTCCAAGGGAACCGACACGGTCGGCGCGTGGATCAACCTCTGCCTGGCGACCGGGCGTTCGGGACGGCCGCTGTCCGGCTACGGCTGCCTGACCGGGCAGGGCAACGGGCAGGGCGGCCGCGAACACGGCCAGAAGGCCGACCAGCTGCCCGGCTACCGCAAGCTCACCGATCCCGCCGCGCGCCGCCATGTCGCCGAGGTGTGGGGCGTCGACCCGGACTCCCTGCCGGGCCCGGGCCGCAGTGCGTACGAACTCCTCGACGCCCTCGGCTCGGACATCCGCTCGCTGCTCCTGATGGGCTCCAACCCGGTGGTGTCCGCGCCCCGCGCCGCGCACATCGAGGAGCGCATCAGGTCACTCGACTTCCTGGCGGTCGCGGACGTCGTCCTGTCCGAGACGGCGGCCCTCGCCGACGTGGTCCTGCCCGTCACCCAGTGGGCCGAGGAAACCGGCACGACCACGAACCTGGAGGGCCGCGTCCTGCTGCGCCGCCGCGCGATCTCCCCGCCCTCCGGCGTACGCAGCGACCTCGACGTCCTGCATGAACTCGCCGACCGGCTGGGCGTGGAGAAGGGCTTCCCGACGGACCCGGAGGAGGTCTTCGACGAGCTGCGCCGGGCGAGTGCGGGCGGGCCCGCGGACTACTCGGGGATCACCTACCGGCGGCTGGCGGAGGAGAACGGGGTGTTCTGGCCGTGCCCGGCGACGGAGGGTGCGGCGGAGGACCCCGAGGACGCCTCCCTCGACGTGCTGCCGGACGACCCGGCGGGCGAGCCCGTCGACGGGGTCCACCCCGGCACCCCCCGCCTGTTCCTCGACCGGTTCGCCACCGAGGACGGCCGGGCGCGGTTCGTGCCGGTGTCGCACCGGCCGGCCGCGGAGGAGCCGGACGACGAGTACCCGGTGCTGCTGACCACCGGGCGCGTGGTCGCGCAGTACCAGTCCGGGGCGCAGACGCGCCGCGTCGCCGAGCTCAACGCCGCCGCGCCCGGCCCCTTCGTGGAGATGCACCCGCGGCTCGCGGACCGGCTCGGGGCCGCGGACGGGGACGCCGTGGCCGTCGTGTCCCGGCGGGGCCGCGCCGTGGCCCCCGCCCGGATCACCACGTCCATCCGCCCGGACACCGTCTTCATGCCGTTCCACTGGCCGGGCGAGGGAAGGGCCAACACCCTGACCAACCCGGCCCTCGACCCGACATCGCGCATGCCGGAGTTCAAGACGTGCGCGGTGCGGCTCGAAGCGGTGCGGTAGGGCGGAGAGCGGGGCTGGGGCCGCGTGGCCGTCCCGGGGTGAGACGGCGGGTGTCGGCGCCCGGGCCGCGCCCGGCGGCCGGTCATGGGCCTTGCGTCGAGCCTCGGCCGCAGAGGGCGAAGACGCCCGCTGCGCTGCTCACCGATCTCGGGGGCCCCGGAATGGAGTGCGGGGCGCGGTGCGGTGCGCGGTGCGGCGCGGCACGGTGCGGCGCGGCACGCGGTGCGGTGCGCGGTGCGGCGCGGCACGGCACGGAGTGCGGCACGCGGCACGGCACGGGGTGCGGCACGCGGCACGGCACGGGGTGCGGCACGCGGCACGGCACGGGGTGCGGC